>JANOJK010000092.1:0-3938 GCA_031408165.1 Acidobacteriota bacterium
GCATAATCCCGTGCAGGCTCTGCCGATGCCGGCGTATTCAACGAACGGTCTGCCTTTCGAGCCGTTTGCGATCGAACACCTGGTCGACGCCAGGGGACGATATCGCCTCGATCTCGATCCGCAGTTTCCTTTTGCCATCAAGCTGTACCGGTTCTCGCCCGCCGGCAACGCCTACCCCCTGAACTGGCACGAGCGGCTCGAGATCTTCGTGCCGCTGGCGGGCGAGGGGGAATTCACCATGGGGGATCGGATCATCCCCTTCCGCGCGGGCGACCTGCTCGTGGTGGACAACCTCAAGCTGCACGGCCTGCGGTCGTTCCGCGGCGCCGACAGCCGCGCGATGACCATCACGTTCAACTCCGAGCTGGTCTACAACATCGCCTCGCCGTTGAACGACTTCGCCTATCTCGTGCCGTTTCACTGTCAGACCGGCGAGATCCAGCCCCTGGTGAGCCGCAAAGAGGTCCTCGCCGGTCCCGTGCACCAGGCCCTGCGCCGCCTCGTGACGTGCTACTTCGATCCGGCCGGCGGCGTGTATTCGCGACTGGGCTGCAAGGCCTACCTGCTCGAGCTCCTCTTCCACCTCTCGCGCCACTTCGCGGGGGCCGAGGTCGCCCACTCGGAGTATCTGCGGCAGCAGGCACGCGCCAAGCGGCTCGCCCGTCTCTTCGATCACCTGCAGGAGCACTACGAGCGGCCGCTGACGGTCGTCGAGGCCGCGCGCATGGTCGGCATGAGCCAGTCCCGGTTCATGAAGTACTTCAAGCAATCGACCGGAACCACGCTGATCAGTTATGTCACGCACGTGCGGCTCGCGCGCGCCTGTGAGCTCCTGCGCTCGACGGTCATGCCGGTGCGCGAGATCGCTTCATCCGTGGGGCTCCACGACCACTCGTATTTCGACCGGAAGTTCAGGCAGCACTTCCGCACGTCGCCGCGCGCGTTGCGCGCGGAATGGGCGCAGAAGTCTGCATGACGATGATCGGGACGACGAGCTACGGTTTTCGCTATCTGCTGATGGGCACCACCGGGGAGCCGCCGCTCGTGTCGCTCGTGCACCAGACGCGCAAGGCCGGGCTCGACGCGTTGCAGGTCTGCGAGAACGCACGGCCGCTGGACCTGAGCGCCGCCGCGTGGCGCGAGGTGCTCAGGGCCGCCTCGGATGTCGGCTTGGCCCTCCACCTCGGGTGCATGACGCTCGACATCGAGACCCTGTCGCGGTATCTCGAGCGCGCGGCGATGATTGCCGGGGCGAGCGCCCTCCGCATCGTGCTCGAGGACGACTCGGGCCAGGCCGCATCACGCGACCGTCTCGAGCGGTTTCTCGCCGCCGCCGCCGTCCGGGCTGCCGAGGCGCGCCTGACGCTGGTCGTCGAGAACCACTTCCACCTCCCCTGCCGGGTCCTCGCCGACATGGCGCGATCCTATTCCGCGGCGGCCGTCTCGTTCTGCGTCGACTCCGCCAATTCGCTGCGCAACTGGGAATCGGCGGCGCAGGTGTTCGACCTCCTCGACGACCGGGCGGTCTTCTACCACCTGAAGGACTACCGCGTGCAGGGGTCGAACGTCGGCTTCGAGGTCAAAGGTGCACCGCTCGGCGAGGGGAGTCTCGATCTCGACGGCTGCCTCGATCGCATGTTCTCGCGGCACACGCAGCCGCTGATCTTTCTCGAGAACTGGGTGCCCGCGACAGGTGATCGGTCCGCGGATGTCGCGGCGGACGCGGAGTGGCTCGCGCGTTCCCTCACGGGTCTTCGCCGGGCCCTTGCGCAAACAACCTTCCGATAATAGAAAGCGAGCAACGATGCGGTTGAAGCAAATAGGATTGACCGGGCTGCTCCTCGTGTTGTCGGCGTCAGTAGCGCCGGCGCAAACGCCCGGCGTGACGGTCGGGGGTGAGCTGAAGCGATGGCACAAGGTGACGGTGACGCTCGACGGCCCGGCCACCTCCGCGGCGGCCACGCCCAACCCCTTCCTCGATCTGCGCATGGACGTCACGTTCACGCACGCCGCAAGCCGGACCACGTATCGAGTCCCCGGCTTCTTCGACGGGGACGGGAAGGCCGCCAATTCCTCGGCGGCCGCCGGCAACAAGTGGACCGCCATTCTGGCGCCCGACAAGGTCGGCCAGTGGACCTACCGGATCTCGTTCCGGCAGGGTCCGGACGCGGCAACCATGGACTCGGCTACGGCGGGAACGGCCCTCGCTCCGTTCGACGGCCGCACGGGATCCTTCACCGTGGCGGAAACGGACAAGACCGGGCGTGATTTCCGCGGGAAGGGGATGCTGAAGTACGTCAACAAGCATCACCTGCAGTTCGCCGGCACCGGCGAGTACTTTCTGAAGGTCGGCTCCGACTCGCCCGAGAACCTTTTCGCCTACGACGACTTCGACGACACCCCGAACTACAAGTGGGAGGGGCGATTGGGCGGCGGGTTCCGCAAGAGCTATACGCCCCACGTGAAGGACTGGAAGACCGGGGATCCGACATGGAAGGACGGCAAGGGCAAAGGCCTCATCGGCGCGATGAACTATCTCGCGGCCAAGGGACTCAACTCGCAGTCGCTCTTGACCTACAGCGTCCACGGCGACGACCGGAACGTGTCGCCGTATATCGACTCCGAAGATCGCACGCGCCTCTCCCTTCCCAAGCTCGCGCAATGGGAGATCGTGTTCGAGCACATGGACAAGCTCGGGCTGTTCGTGGAATTCAAGCTCATGGAGACCGAGAACGACTGGGACATGGATGCCGGGGAGCTCGGCCGCGAACGCCGGTTGTACTACCGCGAGCTGATTGCGCGGTTCGGGCACCATCTCGGCATCAATTGGAACGTCGGCGAGGAGAACAGCAACACGGAGGCGCAGCGGAAGGCGTTCGCCCAGTACATCTCCGCTCACGATCCATACAAGCATCTCATCGTCATTCACAACGTCAGAAGCTGGGAGCGCCTGTTCCGGCCGCTCTTGGGGAAGAACTCGCCCTACAAGGGCGCCTCGCTGCAGATCGACCTTTACGACGTCTATGACGTGACGCGCTTCCTGCGCATGGCCGCCGATGCGGCCGGCGCGCCATGGGTTATCACGCTCGACGAAACCCGCCCCGGTCAGGCCCTGGCGGCACTCGGACACGTGAACGCGGCCGTGGCGCGCGACGTGGCCGATCCGGAGCACGACCATGGCCGGAAGGGCGCGCTCTGGGCCAACATCATGGCTGGCGGCGCCGGGATGAACACCTACATCGGCTTTGGCACCGATGTGGGCGAGAAGAGCACCAGCGCCTCGACCGTTGACGTCCCCGATCTGATGCTCCAGGACTTCCGCACCTACGACAAGTGGTGGGATCAGATGCGCGCGGCGCATGCGTTCTTCATCGACAACAAGGTGCCGTTCCACGACATGAGCAACCGGAGCGAGTTGATCTCCACCGGCTGGGCCCTCGAGGGAAGCGGCACGATCGTCGCCTATTTCCCGGCCGGCCCCGTCGGCGGTATCCGCAGCGCTTCGGAGGGCGCGGCATATGCGCCCCGGTTCCCTGGCACTGGACGCGGTGGTGAGGGTGCCGCAGTGGACGCTGCCCCGGCACCCGCAAGGCAGGCGCCTGGCGCGAGGGGCGGACCCGGTGCCGTCGGTGCGGGGACAGGGGGCGATCGCCACGGTCAAGACCCGCTCGCCGGCCCGGGGACGCCTTCGGCGACTCCCACCGTCAATCTGGAGGCCTACAAAGGCACGCTCCAGATCCGCTGGTACGATCCGCGGAAAGGCGGACCGCTGCAGACTGGAAGCGTCGCCACGGTGACGGGTGGAGGGAAAGACTGGGTCGAGGTGGGTCAGCCGCCGAGCGACCCGCGCCGCGACTGGGTCCTCCTGATCCGGCCGGAGCCGGCGAAGCGCTGAAAGATGTCCGCATCCCGTGCGGCTGCACGCGCGCGGGATGCGC
>JANOJK010000117.1:0-2054 GCA_031408165.1 Acidobacteriota bacterium
GGCGATGGCGAGGTGGTCCATCAGCGCCGACTGCTCGCCGACGTGCGCCGCGACGATCGTCCGCACGAACGTCCCGGCGACGACGAGGAGGGCCATCGAGGAGGCGAACTGGGAGACCAGGAAGAACCGTCGCACGCGCGCGCCCCGCCGCACATCGGCCCGAGGCGCCGGCGCCTCTCCCTTCAGCAGCGGCGCGACATCGACGCGCGTCGCGTGGAGGGCAGGCACCAGCCCGAACAGCAGCGTCGCTGCGAGACAGACGACGCTGGTATAGAGCAGCACGTTGGTGTCGAGCTCGATAGCCAGCCGCGGCGCCTCCGGCAGCGTGAGCCACACGAAGTCGAGCGTCCACACGGCCAGCAGCATGCCGAGCGCGCCACCGGCGACCGCGAGCAGCAGGCTCTCTGTCAGCAGCAGCCTGAGCAGGCGCGATCGGCTGGCGCCGTTCGCCAGCCGGATCGCGATCTCCTTGCGCCGTGACGAGGCGCGCGCCAGCAGGAGGTTGGCGACGTTGGAGCAGCCAATCCAGAGGATCAGGCCGACGACGACCAGCGGCAGCACGACGACGAGAAGAAACTCGATCCGTTTCTCTGCGGAGACTGGTCCGCTCCAGCTCTCCCCGCCCGTCGATCCGATCAGGGGACCATTCGGAAACAGGCCCGGGGACCGCGCGCCAATCGTTCGCAGCTCCGCGTTCACCTGTCCCACCGAACCGCCGTCTTTGAGACGGCCGAAGATCCGCCATCCGGACTCGCCCGGGTCCTGCCATCGCGCCACGCTGGCGCGGACCGCCGGAAGCATGCCCATCGGGATCCAGAGTGGTGGACGTTCTGGGCCGAAGCCGTGAAAGCTGCGCGGCGCGATCCCGAGAATGGTTGCGGACACACGGTTGATGAGGATCTGCTCGCCGATGACGCCGGGGTCGCCGCCAAGGCTCTTCATCCAGAACTCGTAGTCGAGGACGACCTCGGAGGCGTGAATCGGCTCTCGCGACGCCTCGGCCCCGAAAAGTCGCCCACGCGCGGGCCGCACGCCAAGCGTGGAGAAGTAGCCGTCCGAGACCACAGGTACGACGTCGCGCATGGCGGTGTCGCGGAACCGGATGTCGACCCCGATCGGTTGCCAGGCCGCGACGGTCTCCAGCGTTGCAGAAGTGTCCCGCACCTCGCGGAAGGTCGTGAACGGCACGCGCTGCCCGATGCCGACGATGCGGTCCGCGGCGGGAACGCCACGGATCGACTGCAGGAAGATGGCGTTGATGATGCTGAAGACCGCCGTGTTCAGGCCGATGCCGCAGGCGAGCGAGAGGACAGCCACCAGCACGAAACCCGGCTGCCGCATCCAGGAGCGCAACGCATACCGGAGGTCGGCAACGAGATCGCTCATACCTCGAGCGATCCGCGCGAATGCGCCTTCGCGATCGATGTCTGCCAGTCTGCTCAAATTCCCTCCGGATAACGGGCTCCGCACGATCCGCCACCATGAAAGGACCGTGCCGCCGGCCGCGAACCGCCGGTCGCGGCTTTCGGGAGCCAATTCCGCGGATCCCGCAGTGCCGCCGGCCCTGGACCGTCCGGTCGCGAGCGTTCAGATTCCGAAATCGAGACGGACAGCCAATTCCTGAGCTGAGTGGTCTTTGCCGTGGGCCCGTGCAGGGGGCCCGTTCAGTCCGGCGGCGCCTCGAAGTCCACGGCGATCTTGACGATCGCCTTCTTGAGGCGCCCGTGGCCGGCGAGCGGCGCGTGGGCGTCGTGCGGAAAGAAGATCGCGAAGCTGCCCGGGGGCACCGACACCCACGTCATCGGGCGGTCCGCGAAGAACTCGACGTCCTTCGTCGCGTCGAAGTCGCCGTCGGGGGCCGTGCACCGGCCCAGCGGCATCCAGCCGATCAGCTCGTCTCCGTCGATCGTGTACTGGATGTCGATGTAGCGGCGGTGGGCCTCGACCCGCGCCCCCTCCTCGCCGCGGCCGTCCTTGTGATCGATCAGCACGTACATCCGGTCGCCGTCGATCTCGTGGCGGCCCGGCGTAAGTGCCGCAAGGTCCGTGGTCGC
>JANOJK010000160.1:0-2362 GCA_031408165.1 Acidobacteriota bacterium
GCGGCGCCCCGCGGGCTGGCGATCTGGAGCGCCCTTGCGGGGGCGGCGGCGATCCCGGCGGTATTCCTGTTGTTCCGGCGCATCGAAGGACGCCACGACCTGGCGTGGTGGGCGACGATTGTCCTCGCGGCGTCGCCGCTGTTCTGGTTCACGGCGCTCCGGCCCTTGAGCGACATGCTCGGCTTTGCGGCGGCCATCTGGACGCTCGCGCTGCTCGCCGGGCAGCCCTCCGGACGGCGGGTCATGGCCGGCGCGCTGCTGGCGGGCGTGGCGCTGGGCATCCGATCCCAGACCGCCGTGCTGACACTGCCGATGCTCGCCCTTACGGTGGTGGCTGGCCGTGACGCGCGCCTCGTCGTGGGCGCCGCCGCTGCCTTCACCGCCGGCGTCGTCGCCTGGGGGATCCCGCTCCTCGTGGCGAGCGGCGGCGTGTCGGCGTACCTGCAGGCGCTCGGCTCGCAGGCCGGTGAAGACTTCTCCGGCGTGCGCATGCTGTGGACGCACCATACGGCGCGCGACGCCGTGCACGCACTGCTGAACACCTTCATCTGGCCGTGGGACTATTGGCTCGGCATCGCCGTCTGCCTGCTGGCCGGGGTGGGCGCGGCGCGGATCGCGTGGCGCGCGCCCCGCGTCCTGCTGTGGCTGGCGACGATGTTCGGCCCCTACGCGGTCTTCCATCTGCTCTTCCATGAGACCGAAACGACCAGGTACGCGCTGCCGCTGCTGCCGGTGATCGCGTATGCCGCCATGGCGGCGGCCGAAGGCCTGCCGGCGCGGGCGCTGCCGGTCGCGGCGCTCGGGATTGCCGCGATCGCGCTGATGCAGGCCATTCCCGCCTCGATCCGCTACGCGCGCGACGGGGCGCCCGTGTTCCGCGCGTTCGACGATATGGCGGCGACGGCCCACGGCGGCGATCGCGTGGACACGATCGGGATGCACGCGGGCGCGCGCCGTGCCGCCGAGTGGGCGACGCCGATCCTGCCCGCGCGGGTGGCGAAAGCCCCGCACGGGCAGGAATGGCTCGCGCTCGTGCGGTTGTGGCAGGCGGAGCCCTCGGCGCGCGTCTGGTTCGCGGCCGAGCCGACCCGGACGGATCTCGCGCTGTTCGACCCGCGCGCGCGCGACCTGGCACGCGCCTATCGCTGGGGTTTCATCGAGCCGCCGTTTGTCGGCGGCGCGCGGCCCGACAACGTCGACTGGTACCACATGCAGCCGCCCACCTGGATGCTCGATCAGGGATGGTCGGTGACGGCGGAGGTCGGCGGGGTGTCGGCGCGCGACAAGCGAGGTCCGCAGACCGCCCCCTCGGTGGCCTGGCTCAGGCGGGGGCCGATGGAAACAACCCTGCTGCTGGGCGGCCGGCACCTCGGCGCCGGGACCGCGGAGGTCCGACTCGCGCTCAATGGCGCGCCGCTCGAACCCTTTCAGGCGCCGCCCGGCTTCTTCCTGCGGGTGTTCACGCTGCCGGCCGGCGTGCTGGCGGGTCCACCAGCCTATGTGCCGCTCGAGGTGACGTCGGCCGGCGAGGTGTTGCTCGAGCAGTTCGACGCGCAGGCGCCGGGCGTGCCGATCTTCGGCTACGACACCGGGTGGCAGGAGCCCGAGTACAACCGCATTGAAGGCCGGCCGTGGCGCTGGATGAGCGAAAAGGCGGATCTGTGGGTCCGGCCGATCGGCCGCCCGGTCACGCTGCACCTCGCGGGTGAAGACCCGCGGCGCTACTTCGACGCCGCGCCGCACGTGCGCGTCCTGATCGGCGATCGGGAAGTCGCGGCGTTCGATCCCTCGGGCGACTTCGAGCACACGATCACGCTGCCTGACGATCTCCTGGCCGCCTCGAACGGTCGCGTGACGTTCGAGAGCTCGAAGTTCTTCGTGTCAGGCCGCGGCGGGGACGCGCGCCACCTGGCGCTTCGGATCTATCGCGTCCTGGTTGAGTAGCGCCTGCGGGCCGAACGCTCAGCAGTATCATCTGTTCGCGGTCCGCACGACGCTCCAAGCCAGTGGCTGCGGGTTATGACGGCTCTGCGAGAGATCGTCGGCCGTAACGTCCTACCGATCAGCTGCCCCCAGGCAGAAACCTCGACCATGCGAATGGGCACGGCGCACAGTGTCTCAGGGTTTCGTCGCGACAGCCAGCAACGAGCTGCCGACGGGCATGTTCACGAATCGCAGCGCCGCGGCTTCGACGGCCAGCAGTCCCGACAAGAACGCGTTGACCGGCGCGGCCGGTACCGTGATCTCCTCCTGCGATTCCACGTGCCCGCTCAGCCGCTGGATGAGTCTTGTCGCGGCCACCAGCGGAAGGATCGAAAAATTCGTGTACGTGCTGTGGGTGACGCGGAATCCCGCGCCTTCC
>JANOJK010000166.1:0-7423 GCA_031408165.1 Acidobacteriota bacterium
GAGCCGCACGACAGAATCATGGGAAGGTCATCGCCAACTCGAAGCCGAGGGGAAGATCGCGCACTCGAATGGGCCCGAGGCGGGGCTACGGTCCACGCGGTAATGAACACGCAAGTGCCCCGCGAAGGAAGGTCCGCTCGAATTCCGTGACTTCCGCGTTCGGGGCGGAAGATCGGCTTCGCCCAGATATGGTATCGTAATACCATGCGGTCAACCATTGATAAGGCAGGACGCGTGGTCATTCCGGCGAGCATCCGGGATCGCGCCGGGCTCACGCCCGGCACCGCGCTGGAGGTCACGGCGGACGATACCGGGGTCCGCATCGAACGGGTGGCGGCGGGGCCGAAGCTGGTGAGGATCGGCAAGCGGCTCGTGGCGCGGCCGACGGTCGGCGCCGGCGAGCGCCCCGCGGTGGACGTCGCGGCCCTGATCGAGGAAGAGCGGAATCGCTGGCCGTGAGCGTCTTTCTCGACACGAGCGTGCTCGCCGCCGGGTTGATTGACCTCGGGCCGCAGAGCGCGCCGGCGCATTCCCTGCTGCACGCGGTCGCGGAGAAGACGGTCGCGCCGACGTCCACCGCCTGGCACTGTTGCCTGGAGTTCTACTCGGTGTCCACACGCCTGCCCGCGGAATACCGGTTGACCCCGGCCAACGCCGCGCGGCTCATCGAAGAGGAAGTGTTCGGGCGGATGACGGTGCACGACCTCCCGTCGGGTGAGCGTCTGTCGCTCCTGCGCGCGGCCGCGCACGACGCCATCGGAGGCGGCCGCATTTACGACGCGCACATCGCCGAGGTGGCGCGCGCGGCGCGCGCCACGATCATCGTGACCGACAACCGGCGTCATTTCCTGGCCGCCCTCCGCCACGGGATCCGCGTGGAGACGCCCGCCGAGTTTCTGGCGGGGTTGAAGAAGAAGCAGAGCTGAAGCGCTGCGCGACATCAGAACCGCGTGGTTCCGCGCGGTCCGCGGTCTTCGAAGGGGGCAGGCGCGCGCTTACCGATCGGCGTCTCCGCGCTCCTGGAGCAACAATTCGAGCTCGGCGAGGATCTCGTTATCCTTGGGACGACCGGCGGCGCGTTTCAGGGCGATCAGCTTCGGCAGCGTCACGCAGAGACACGACTCGCCTTCGTAGAGGACTGGCGTTGAATACGGCTGGAGATCCTCGTAGCGACCCCCGCCGGTCACCTCGCCGAGCAGATCGATGTCTCCGAGCGTTGAGACGAGCGTGAAATTCAGCCCCGCCAGGACCGTCTCGACGCTCCATCGAAACGGCAGGCCCTTGGGCGCGCCGCGCAGGTAGGGATCGAACGGCGCAAGCGCATCGACGAGACGGGAGACATTGTCGCGCGCGCGGCTGTAGACGATGTCGAGATCCTGAGTCAGCCGCGCGGAGCCGTGCATGGCCGCGGCCAGCCCACCGATGATCACGAAATCGACGCGGCCGCGGGCCAGGGTCCGCAACAAGTCCCCGAACTGCGTTATCGGCCCTTCCAAGCCGCCCCGTGGATCTGCATGAAGAAATTCAGGCAACTCTGAAGCTTGTGAACCCGCTGCTCCACCGTGAGCTTGAGGTTCTCACGCAGCAGCGTCCGATCGACGTCCTTCTTGTAGGCCTCGACGACCGGATCGACATAGGGGGCGACATCAGGTTCGTCGTGCGACGCCATTCGACCAGTGTAACAGGGTGCGCTAGGACACCGCGGGAGAGGCTGCAGCGCGGGCGTTGAGGTAGGCCGCTGCGGCGATCCTGATGTCGCGATTGGTGGCGGGACTCGGGACGGTGCCGCGCGTGCCGCAGTGCAGCACCGCGCGCGCGACCTCTTCGCTGTCGGTGATCCACCCGGAGAGCGCCGCCCGGAACGGCATCAGCGGCTTCATCACCGTGTCGCCCCAATACGGTGCCCGGCGCCCGAACACAGGATAGATATACCCGGGGCGGAACACCGTCAGCCGCGATCCGAAGACGGCGCCCAGATCGTGCTCCGTCTCCCCCTTGATCCGCGCCCACGCCCGTGACCGCGTCGCGGAGGCGCCGAGGCCGCTCACGAAACAGAAGTGCATCGACGGGTTGGCGATCGCGGCGACGCGCGCGCATGCCATGACATAGTCGTGCGTGATCAGCCGGTACTGCGCCTCGCCGCTCGCCTGGTACCACGAGATGCCGAGGGCGCAGAGCACGAAGTCCACCTTCGCGAGGACGGATCCGAGGCTCCCGAAGTCGCTGAAATCGCTGAGGGTGGCGGTGTCGAGCTTGGGGTGCGTGTGGAGGAGCGGCCGCCGGCTGACGGCGAGCACCGACGCAATGCGGCGGTCCTCGAGCGCCTCGCGCACGATCGCGTCGCCTACGACGCCGGTCGGACCGAGCACCACCACCTTCACGCGTGCGCCTTACTCGAAGGACGAAGCCCCCCGGCCAGGGGAGATCCTTCGCAGTGTCTTCGACCCCTTCGACTCGTCGAGCGGATGGTCAGTCCCCCTCCGCCACGACCGGGTCGGGTTCGGTCACGGCTGCGGCGCCGCCCGCCCGTGCGGGGCCCGATCCGTTCGGCGTCTTCTTGCGGCGCGGGCGGATGTCGTGCCGCTTGATCATCTCGTTGAGGGTGGTCGGCTTGATGTGCAGCAGCTCCGCCGCGCGCTTCTGCACGCCGCCGGCGGCCTCGAGCGCCGACTCGATCAGCCCGCGCTGGAACGACGCCTCGGCGTCGCGGTACGAAATGCCTTCGGCCGGCACCACGAACTGCGGCATCTGGAAGCTGCGGCTGCTCCGCACGTGATCGGGCACGAGATCCGCGCCGATGCCGGGGCCCGTGGCCAGCACCGTCGCGCGCTCGATCACGTTCTCGAGCTCGCGCACGTTGCCGGGCCAGTCGTAGTCGACGAGCAGATCCAGCGCCTCGGCCGACAGCTCGAGGCCCGGCTTGTTGTTCTCCTCGCCGTACTTGTCGAGAAAACGCTGCACCAGGAGCGGAATGTCGTCCTTGCGCTCCCGCAGCGGCGGCAGCTGGACGGTGATGACGTGCAGGCGGTAGTAGAGATCCTCGCGGAACCGGCCGTCGGCCATCATCTTCTGCAGATCGACGTTGGTGGCGGCGATGATCCGGACATCGACCTTGATGTTCTCGATGCCGCCGAGCCGCATGAACTCGCGCTCCTGGATGACGCGCAGCAGCTTGGCCTGCGTCTCGAGCGGGATGTTGCCGATCTCGTCGAAGAAGATCGTCCCCTTGTCCGCCAGCTCGAACAGCCCCTTCTTGGGGTACACCGCGCCGGTGAACGCCCCCTTGACGTGGCCGAACAGGTTGGACTCGAGCAGATCCGGCGGCAGGTTCCCCGAGTTGACGGTGATGAACGCGCGATCCGACCGCGCCGAGTTCTGGTGCAGCGAGCGCGCGATGAGCTCCTTGCCGGTGCCGCTCTCGCCGTTGATCAGGATCGTCGTCGTCCGGCTCGGCGCCGCCTGGATGATGAGGTCGAACACCTGCCGCATCCGCGAGCTCTTGCCGATGATCTCGCCGAAATGGTTCGCGTGCGCCTGCAGGTTCTGGCGGAGGGCGCGGTTCTCGGCCACCAGGCGCCGCTGCGCCAGGGCGTTGCGCAGGACGACCAGCACCTCGTCGTTCTTGAACGGCTTGCTGATGTAGTCGTAGGCCCCGCGCTTCATCGCGGCGATCGCGTTCTCGACCGACGCGTAGGCGGTGATCATCAGCACCGGCAGGTCGTCGTCGATCTTCCTGATCTCGTCGAGCGCCGTCACGCCGTCCATGCCGGGCATCATCACGTCGACAATGGCGGCGTCGAACGGCATCGAGCGGGCGAGCTCGAGGCCCTCGGCCGCCGTCGCGGCCAGGCGCACCTGGTAGCCCTCGCGGGTCAGCAGCGTCTCGAGGATCTCGCGCATGATCTCCTCGTCGTCGATCACCAGGATGGAGCTGCTGTTCATGAGCATGGGCCGGGGCTGCGCGACCCGGCTTACGACGTGCGCTCCCTCTTCGCGGCGATGGCCAGCGGCAGGCGAATCGAGAACCGCGTGCCCTGGCCGACCTGGCTGTCGCACGTGATCGACCCTCCGTGCTCCTGCACGATGCCGTAGGTGATCGACAGTCCGAGTCCCGTTCCCTTGCCGATCTCCTTGGTCGTGAAGAACGGGTCGTAGATGCGCGAGAGCTGCTCGGCCGGAATGCCCGACCCGGTGTCGCCGATCTCGACGACCGCGCCGTCGCGCTCCGCCCGCGTGACGATCGTCAGCCAGCCCCCCTTCGGCATCGCGTCGCGCGCGTTCAGGAACAGATTCAGGAACACCTGCTGCAGCTTGTGTTCGATCCCCAGCACGACCGGGGGCACGCCGGCCAGCTCCTTCCGCACCTGGATGCTGCCGGTCCGGAACTGATGCTCGAGGAGCGACAGCACGTCGTTCACGACGGCGTTGATGTCGCACGGCCCGCTGTCGACCTTCGCCGGCCGCGCCAGGTTCAGCAGCCCGTTGACGATCTTCGCCGCGCGGAACGTCTGCCGCTCGATCTTCTCGAGCACCTGCGTCTTCGGGTCGTCGGGCGCGGCGCCCTCGAGGAGCATCTGCGTGAAGCTCGAGATGCCGGTCAGCGGCGTGTTGACCTCGTGCGCCACGCCCGCCGCGAGCAGGCCGATCGACGCCATCTTCTCCGAAATCTGCAGCTGCTCCTCGAGCTGCACGCGCGTCGAGATGTCCTCGACGATCACGATGCTGCCGACCACGTCCGCGTGCGAATCCCGGAGCGGCGTGGCGCCGAGGTTGACGAGCAGCCGCCGCGGCGGATCGTGGCGCGTCGACACCGGCACGCGGTAGTGCGCCGTCCCTTCCGCGGCGCCGTCGGCCGCGCCCCGGATCATGCGGACGATGCGCGCGTCGAACAGGACGTCGAGCGGCTCGCCGACCGCCGCCTCGTGCCGCACGCCGTAGAGCTCTTCCATGTGCCGGTTCCAGCGTACCACCCGGCCGTCTCTGTCGAGCACCGCGAGCCCGTCGTTCAGCGACTCCAGGATGTTCTCGCTGAACTGGCGCATCCGCTCGAGCTCGTCCGCCTTGGTCCGCAACTGCCGGTACAGGCGCCCGTTCTCGAGCGCCGTCGCCGCCTGCGCAGCCACCGCCGACAGGAGCGCCATGTCCTCGCTGCTCAAGGGCTCGGCGCTCGCCTTGCGGCCGAGCGCCATCACGGCGATGGTGCCTTCCTTCGACACGCACGGCACGAAGTAATGGATCCCGGCGCCGCGCCAGAAATCGACCTCCCGCATGTCGAGACGCCGCAGGGCGAGGATCTCGTCGAGCGCCAGCGTGTGCCCTGACATCAGGCGGATCGCGACCTCGGAGCCCGGGGACAGCGGCGGAGGCGCGTCCGGGAATCCGGCATGCGCGATGGTGACGAAATCGCCGCCCTCCGGCACCGGCGCCAGCATCAGCGCCATACGGTCGACGACCAGCGTTTCGGTGATGCGGTGCACGAGGCGCTCGCTCAGGCGCTGGAGGTCGAGGTCGCTGTTCAAGTCCCTCGCAAACCCGACCAGCGCGCGGCGGTAGTCGTACCGATCGCGGTAGTAGACCCGGTCGAGACCGGTCTGGATCGCGTTCTTGACCGGCCGCGAGAGCAGCACCACGACGAAGGTCGCGAGCAGCGCGATGACGGGGTTGCGCTGGTCGTCGGCATTGCGCAGGAAGACCGCCCCGGCGGTGCGGAGCAGAATCGCGTAGATCGCGGCGATGGCGGCGAGCGCGGCGGCATACACCAGCCCGCGCTTGATGATCACCTCGACGTCCATCAGCCGGTAACGGACGATGGCGGAGGCGAAGGCCAGCGGAATGAGGCCGAGCAGCAGCGCGCTCAGCTCGAACCCGCGCAGCGGCTGCAGGCCGAACGCGAACGGCAGCGCGTAGCCGAACGCGAACGGCACCGAGCCTATCGCCGTGCCCCACACGATCCACCGCAGCTGGCGGCGCGCGGTGACCGAGCGCACCATCCGCAGCGCGCGCACCATGATCACGAGCCCGGCGACGAGCGCGATCGCGAGGTAGAGGAGCTGCCCGTACTGGACGTAGGACGCCACCCATGTCAGCACGTCCCCGTGCGTGGCGCCGTTGATCACGCCCGCCACCGACACGCCGCCAAGCAGCAGCGCCGGCAGGTAAATCGCCGGCACCAAAGTGCGTCCCGGATCGCTGCGCACCCACGCGTCAGGGCGATCGGGAAACACCAGCGCGAAGTGCAGGAACAGACCCGGCAGGAGCAGCTGCGCCGTCAGGTCCCCCCAGTAAAACGTCCAGTCGAGCGCGTCGAGCTTGCCGCTGAACGAAAACGCCATCACGCCGAAGAAGGCGACCGTCAGCCAGAAGAAATGGAGCGTCGCCTGGTGATCCGGACGGCGCAGCCGCACCGACGCCCCCACGAGCAGCGAGAAGACCCCGACGGCCGCGAGGGCGAAGTACAGCGGCAGCGGGCTCGAGGGCACCGGCGCGACCTCGATCGCCGCCTGCTGCCGCGCCTGCTCGCGCATGATCACGTAGCGCAGCGTCGACCCAGGGCGGCTCGCGTGGAGCACTTCGACGACGTCCTCGACCCGCTGGACCTCGCGATCGCCGATCTGCAGGAGGATGTCGCCGGGCTGCAGCCCGGCGCGCTGGGCAGCGGTGCCCTGACCGACCTCCGCAGCCGCGACCTCCCCCGCCGACATTTTCCAGAGGACGCCGTCCTCCAGCTCCGTCCACACCGCACGCTCGGCGATGTTCAGCGCCGCCAGGCAGAGCAGCCCGGCGACGATGACACTGGTCGTCATCGACGGGAGGGTTCTCACCCACGAACTGCGCTGGCTGGGATAGTTCATCGAATACTGGACGTATCCAGAACAGTTAGCAAAGCGCATTCCTCGATTCGCACGGACGAGCTGACACTAAAGCGCTTTATTTTCAGGTGTTTATACCATGACTCCGCCATTGGATCGAACCCGAACCCAACCGACCGGAGAAGTCATCCAAATAACTGGAGCACAAGGACAGGCCAGCAACTCGCCCGCCTCGGTGCGAGGCTGGACGTGCACCACGGGCTGCGAGGGTCGTCCCGGGCTGCGTCAACGCACGGCGCGCGCGGCGAGGTGGGGAGTTTTGGAGTGGCCGCGCCGAGCGGATTCAAAAACGGACGAGGACACCGCCGATGACGCGTTTCGGCGGACGGACCACCAGGAGCTCGTCGTAGATGGACCCGGCGTCGTTGGCTTCGCGGAAGAGGTTGCGCAGTCCGACGAGCACTTCCCACCGGGCGGCGCGCGAGAACGGCATGAAGGGGAGCGCCTGGTTCACCTGCACGTCGAAGCGGTAGTCGAGCGCGGCGTGCGTCGGGTCGCTGCCGCGTGCGAACGCGTTGTTGATCTTGTAGAGGACGAAGACGCGGGTGGCGGTA
>JANOJK010000190.1:0-1951 GCA_031408165.1 Acidobacteriota bacterium
GATCCCGGGCGCGACCATCGAGGTGACGAGCCGCGCGACCGGCGTCGTCACGAGCGCGACGTCCAACGCCGAAGGCAACTACCGCGTGCCTTTCCTGATCCCCGGAGTGTACCGGGTGACGATCGGGCTGTCGGGCTTCAGCAAATCCGTCACCGACAACGTCCAGCTGCACGTGGCAGACACGCTGACGGTGGACGCCACGCTGCAGGTCGGACAGCTGACCGACCAGGTCGAGGTGTCGGCGAGCGCCTCGTCGGTGGACCAGACGTCGGCCGGTCTCGGCCAGATCGTCGACGCCCGCCGCATCTCGGAGCTGCCGATTCGCGAAGGCAGCCCGGTCGAGCTCGTCATCCTGGCGCCGGGCGTGACCAACACGACCGACCTGCGCTCGCGCAAGGCAGCGTTCAACAACGGGCTGTCGCAGTTCTCCACCGACGGCTCCGGAGAGAAGAAGAACGACTTCACGATTGACGGCGTGCCGAACGTCGCCGCCGACCGCGTCGCGTACAGCCCGCCGTCGGCCGCCGTCGAGGAATTCAAGATCCACACGACGACGTACGACGCCGCGATCGGCAACACGATGGGCGCGGTGGTCAATCTCGTCACGAAGAGCGGCAGCAACAAGGTGAAGGGCCAGGCCTACGAGTGGTTCCGCGGCGCGAAGCTGGATGCGCCGCAGTATTTCGACAAGCTCGCGGGGCGCCCGAAGCGTGACTACGACGACAACCGGTTCGGGGCCGCGATGGGCGGACCCGTGATCTCGGGCCGCACGTTCTACTTCGGCAACGTCGAAGGCAACATCTGGCAGGGGCCGCAGCCGATCACGCTGACCGTCCCGACCGCCAAGATGCGCGTGGGAGATTTTTCAGAGCTCCTGGCGCTCGGGTCGCAGTATCAGATCTACGATCCGGCGACCATCCGCCCGCATCCGACGATCGCGGGACGCTTCACGCGCGAACCGTTCCTCGGCAATATCATCCCGACCAACCGGATCGATCCGGTGGCGGCGCGCATCCTCGCGTTCTACCCGCTGCCGAATCAGGCGGCCACGACGGACCAGCGCAACAACTACACGAACCCGACCGCGGTGGCGTTCGAGAAGTACTACACGGCGACGGGCAGGGTCGATCACAACCTGTCCAGCAAGCACCGCCTGTACGGCCGTTTCAGCTGGGACTTCTGGGAAGAGGAGAAGGACGACCGGTTCAACAACGAAGCGACCGGCATCTTCCTGAACCGGAAGAACCGGGTTCTGGCGGTCGATGACACCTATACGTTCCGCAGCAATCTGCTGCTGAACGCGCGCGGCGGGTTCACGCGCCAGCTCTTTCCGGAGCGGCGGCGCAGCCAGGGGTTCGACCTGTCCTCGCTCGGCTTCGCGCCGGGCCTCGTCAGCCTGGCCCCGAACGACCTGGCGACGTTCCCCAACATCAACTTCGACAACTACCAGGCCTTCAGCCCCTGGGAATCGGGCGACGGCTACTTCACGACGGACGTCTACTCCGCACAGGGGAACCTGGTGTGGCTGCTCGGTAATCACAGCCTGAAGTTCGGCGCCGAGAACCGGACCTATATCGAGGACGCCAGCCGCTTTCCCACGTCGGTCTCGCCGCGCATCAACTTCGGCACCGGCTGGACGCGGGGGCCGCTGGACAACTCGCCGGCCGCGCCGACCGGGCAGGACCTCGCGTCGTTCCTGCTCGGTTTTCCCACCGGCGGAGACATGAGCCGCTCGGCCGCGTATACCGAGCGCAGCAGCGTCTGGGGCTTCTACGTGCACGACGACTGGCGCCTGCGCGGCAACCTCACGCTCAATGTCGGTCTCCGCTACGAGATCGAAGATCCGCTGACCGAGAAGGACGGGCGGATGATCACCGGTTTCGACTTCAACACCCCGCTCCCGATCGCGGCGACCGCGACGGCGAACTACGCCCGCAGTCCGATCGCCGAA
>JANOJK010001047.1:0-3341 GCA_031408165.1 Acidobacteriota bacterium
CGCCGCCGGCCTTGCGGGGGCGCGTGCCGCGACCGGCGTGCTGGGCGGCATGCTCTACGGCATCCAGCCCACGGACCCGGCGGCGTTCGCGCTGACCGCGATCGTCGTGGCGCTGGTCGCGCTCGCGGCCTGTTACATTCCAGCCCGCCGAGCGCTGCGCGTGGACCCGGTCAGGCTGCTGCGATAACCTTCCGCGGTGCTTCGTTTCCTGTCGGTTCTGGCGTTCGCCGCGATGGTCGGCGGCCTTGCCGGCCTCTACTTCGCCGGCGCCCTGTTCGGCGCGCACCCGCTCAACATCGCGGTCCAGGCCGCGGCCTTCGCGCTGATGATCGCCGCCCGCCTCACGTTCGGGCGGCGCAGCTTTCACGCGGCGGCGAACGCCACGGCCGGCGCCCTCGTCACCACCGGGCCATACGCGTACTTCCGCCATCCCATCTACGCCGCCATCATCTACTTCATCTGGGCCGGCGCCCTGGACCACTTCTCGTGGCGCGTGCTCGCCTGGGCCGAGCTCATCACCGCCGGCGCGTTCACCCGCATGCACATCGAGGAGTATTTCCTCGTACGCAAGTATCCCGAGTACCGGGCCTACAAGAAGCGGGTGAAGAAGCTGATTCCCTACGTGTATTAGGTCTTTTGGGCCTTTTGTGACAACGCCGCGGACCGGGCCGGGACCGTCTATGCCCCGCTCTGCAGTAGGCAGATGAACTCGCCGAGGATCATGGCTGTCGCACCCCAGACCTGGTGTCCCATCAGATCGAAGTACGGGTACTCGATGGCGACCCCTTCGCGCGTGCGGGTGCCCTGACGGATGGCGGAGGCGTCCTGGAGATCGTCCACCGACACCTCGATCACTTCCTCGACTTCGTGAGCCGCAAGGGTGAAGGCCGGACGCTGGTCGGTGATGCCGACGATCGGGTGCAGGGTGAAGCCGCTGACGAGGACGTGGACGGGCGTGAGCTCGCCGAGGATGCGCACGCGCGCGGGATCGACGCCGATCTCCTCGTGCGCCTCGCGCATGGCGGCCTGGGCGAGCGTCTCGCCAGGATCGGTTGCGCCGCCCGGGAGGCTGACCTGTCCGGGATGCCGGCGCAGTCCGCTGGCGCGCACCGTGAGCGGGATCGACGGCCCGCGCGCCCCCGGATAAAGGAGGAGCAGGCCCGCGGCGGAGCGGGCGTCACTCGGAAACTCCCCCGGCTTCCATCCCGTGCGGGGGGGCGTCGGCATGAACCGCAACTGCGCGCCGAGACCCGGCAGCGTGCCGGCCAGGCGCTCGCGAAGACGCGCCTCGAGAACAACTATCGGGGTGCTCGTCATGTCACTCGGAGGGTCGCAGGAAGGGAAGGCTGCCGAAGGCACTACCGACGTACCGGGTTCCTTCGTGGCGTCCTCGCAACTTTCGACTCCTTGGAGTTGAGCACAGATGCGCGATCGGCCAGGAGGCCGACGCCCAGGCCGTAGGCGTTGACGCAGTTGTAGTCGAGAAGGGCGTGGTAGTTGGGATACACGAGGAAGTGGCGCGTGACGCCCGACACGAGCGAGGCGTCGATATCCGCGGCCGGCAGCGGTCCGCCGGCGGCCGTCATGACGCCGAGCCGCTTCCACGCTGACAGCGCGAGCGGTATCGTCATCTGCCGCCGTGCGAGGCATCCCTCCGTCTGCAGCGGAGCGGTCTCGGACAGGCCCTCGAGCACCGGCGCGGGTACCCGCACCTCGCGGCCCCACGTCTGGTCCTTGTTCCAGTCATGGGCGCGCAGGTAGTTGGCAATCGAGGCGAAGACATCGGGAGTGGACTTCCAGATGTCGCGTTTCCCATCGCCGTCGAAGTCCTGCGCGTAGAGGAGGAAGCTCGACGGCATGAACTGGGGCTGCCCGAGCGCGCCGGCCCACGAGCCGCGCAGCGCCGCCGGCTCCACGTCGCCGCTGTCGAGGATCTTCAGCGCGTCGAACAGCTCCTGCCGGAACATGCCCGATCGCCGTGGATCGTAGGCCAGGGTCGCGAGCGTCGCGATCGTCGGGCGCACGCCGCTGAACCGTCCGAAGTTCGACTCGAGACCCCAGATCGCCACGAGCAGGCCGGAAGGCACGCCGTACTTCCCGCTGACGGCTTTCAGCAGATCTCGATGCGTCTGCCTCATCGTCTGCGCCGTCCGGATGACCTTGGTGGCGATCCGCGCCTCGAGGTATTGATCCAGCGTCTGCACGAGCTCGGCCTGCGTGCGGTCGCGCTGAATGACGGTCGGCACCGGCTCCAGGCCCGTGAGCGCGCGGTCCAGGGTGGCTTCCCCGATCCCGCGCGTCAGCGCCTCGGCGCGCAACGCGCTCAGCCATTCATCGAACGGCGGCTGAGGCAATGGCGGGACCGGCGCGATTTGCTGCGCGAGCAGAAGGACGAGGCCGGTCACCGCCGGGAAGAGACGCATGCCCACCTATTATGCCGTGCGCCCGCGGGGCGGGTTAGGATCGCGGCATGGCGAGCGACGCTTTTCCGCGGATCGCGCCCGCGGCCGCCCAGGCCGTGGCCGGGCTGACGCGCGGCGCGACGTTCGACGACTTCCTCCTGACCCCGCAGCGCAGCATCGTGGCCCGCCGCGATCCGGCCCTCATCGATCTGTCCTGCCGCGTGTCGCAGCACCTGACGCTGAAGCGCCCGATCGTGTCCGCGAACATGGACACCGTCACGCGCGCGCCCATGGCGATCGTGCAGGCCGAAGAGGGGGGCATCGGGATTGTCGACCGCGGCTTCCGGCCGGGGGACATCCAGCCGCAGGTCCGCGAGGTCGAGATCGTCAAGCGTACGCAGCACGGTGTGATTGCGGATCCTTACAGCGTGGCCTCGTCCACGCCGATTGAGGACGCTGCGGGGCAGATGGCTCGCGCGCGTGTCGGCACGCTCGTAGTCGTCGACGAAAGCCGCAAGCTGAAGGGGCTGCTCACGGCACGCGACCTGCGCTTCGTCAGCGGCGGCGGCCTGACCGTCGCGGATCGCATGACGCCGCTCGATCGCCTGGTCGTCCACCAGGGATCGGTGTCCGCCGCGGAGGCCGAGCGGATCATGGTCGAGCGGAAGGTCAAGAAGCTGCCGCTGGTGGACACGGACGGCACGCTTCTCGGCCTGGTGACGGCACGCGACCTCGTCAAGCAGCGGCGGTTGCCCTTTGCCACGCGCGACGATCAGGGGCGCCTGCGCGTCGGCGCGGCGATAGGCGCGACTGGAGACTACCTGGAGCGCGCCGCGGAGCTCATCAAGGCGGGCGTCGACGTCCTCGTGATCGACATCGCGCACGGCCACTCGCAGGTGATGGACCGCGCGATCGCCGAGGTGCGCAAGCGCTTCGGCG
>JANOJK010000210.1:0-5221 GCA_031408165.1 Acidobacteriota bacterium
CTGCTGATCCTGCCGCAGTTCATTCCGCGTGATGCGCCGCCCGTCGCGAGCGCGCTCACGCTCACGGCGCTTCACGTGTGTCTGGCGCTCGGCTGGCACCTCACGTGGGCCACGGCCGGCGGCTCGCTGTCGGCGGCCCTCGGCCGGACGCAGCCGCGCCGGATCCTCGAGGGGACGAGCGGCATCGCACTCCTGGGGCTGTCTCTGAAGCTGGCGCTGGCCCGATAGTCATCGTTCGACTGGGTCGACTGGCGATTGGCCGGGGTCTCAATCGGCCAATCGACAGTGTTCACGGAGCGGGTGAGCCACGCGACGTCGTTCACGATCGCGGAGCACCACGGCGTCAATGAGCCGCGCCAGCAGCCTTGCTGTCAGTGGCCGGCCGCCCCTGCGTGAACGTCGCGTAGCCGACAATGATGCCCAGGATCCCGCCCGGCAGCATGATCTGCCAGTAATACGCGGGCTGGCCGGACATCTTCTGGGCGAGCGACACGCAAAAGGCGAGCGCGAGGCCGACGCCAAGACCGAACACGATCGCCGGTCCCAGCGAACGTGTCCGCTTCGCGAACCACCCGACCAGCAGGCCGGTGACGATTCCCTTGACGGTGGATCCGATCACGATGCCGACGATGCCCGCCTTCACGGCGGGGTCGTTCGGCGCCGATACGAGCGCTGACAGTCCGTCGAATACGCCGAGCACGCCGCCCAGCACAAGGCCCAGCATGGGTTTGGTCACGAATGCCTCCTGAGGGATCCATTACACGTCCGGCGTCGTTCCTTTACGCACGCCAGAAGAGGAGCAGTCCGCGCATGGCGAGGTAGGCCAGCACGAGCCCGATCGGCGTGCGATAGGTCCTCGCCACCCGGCGCGTGCGCTCCAGCACGGTCTCGCGATGGGCCGTGACCGCGTCGCCGTCGACGAACCGGCGCACGTCGGCCGCCAGGGCCGCGACGTCCGGGTAGCGGGTCGCAGGATCGGACCCCATGGCACGTCTGATGATGGAATGCAGGGGGCGCAGGACCTGCGATCCGGACGTGGCGGCAAGATCGCGCAGGATCGCGCCGAGTGCGTACACGTCCGATCGCGCGTCACATAACCCGGTCGCCTGTTCCGGCGCCATGTAGCCGTCGGTCCCCGAGTGTGTAATCGAACGACCGGGGTCTGACCCCATGGGGTCTGCCCCCATGGGGTCAGACCCCTGCCGCGCGATTCCCCAGTCGAGGACGAGGACCTGGCCGAAGGGGCCGATCATGATGTTGGCGGGCTTCAGGTCGCGGTGAATCACGTGCCGCGTGTGCGCGAACGAGACCGTGTCGCAGATGCGATCGAACACCCGGAGCCGATCGTGGAGAGGCAGCCGCGCTGCCGCGGCGTCGAGCCGTTCGCCGCGCACGAGCGTCATGACGGTGAAGATGCGCCCGTCCTCGAGCTGGCCGACGTCGTGCACCGGCACGATGCCGGGATGCTCGAGGGCGGCCAGGGTCCGCGCCTCGCGGCGCAGCCGGTCCGCGTCGGCGGGTGTGGACCAGGCCGTCACTTTGATGGCGACGTCTCGATCGAGCTCGCGATCGCGTCCGCGGAACACAATGCCCATGCCGCCCTGTCCGAGCTCCTCGAACAATTCGTAGCGCGTCGCCGCGAAGTCGGGACGGTCGTCCAGGGCGCGCAGGCGGGCGACCGCCGCGTCCGACAGCCACCTCCCTTCGCTGAAGCTGCGGCGGCCAGGCGTCATGCGGGATCGATCCCCAGGAGGTCGCGCGCCTCGGCGCGGAACTCCTCGTCGCTCGCGCACACGTCGCGCAGCAGCCCGAGGACGATTGCGCGGAACGCGCGCCGGGCCCAGGCGAGCTGGTTGGTGACGTCGGTCACGCGGAGGCCGGCCTCGGCCGCCAGGGTGGCGTAGGTGGGGCGCACCCCTCCGTCCGGTTCGTCGATGTCGTAGCGCACGAACAGCGTGAACGCGGCGCCATGCCCCTCGGCGTCGCAGCGTGCGCGCAGGCGATCCACGGCGTCCGCGAACAGGCCGCGCACCCACTCGCGGTGGAACCACCGCTCCGGGTCCGGTTCGTCGCTCCGCGCGTGCGCGGCGAGATCGGCGTCGAAGCGCGCGAAGTCGACGCCCGCGATAATCATGCCGCCACCGCGTTTCAGCCGCGCCGCCGCCTTGTCCTCATTCGCGAGGAACCCGTCGAGGCACGTGCGCACGAATGTGCGGAAGCGCGCCTTGGCGGGATCGTAGCGGGCGAGGTAGTCGCGCTCGAAGGCGCGCGTGAAGAACTCCTGCGCGAGGTCCTGTGCGTCTTCCGGGCTGCGCCGCCAGCGCAGGCGGATGTAGACGTAAACGGGGCGCCAGTAGCTGCGCGCGAGCGCGTCGTACGCGGCGGCGCGGCGCAGCGGATCGACGCTCCCGAGATCGCGCACGACGGACGGGCGCGTGGCCGGGAACGTGCCCCCCGGAACCGGACTCATGACTCCGCTATTCTAGCGTTCCCCCGGCCCGTTTCTTGCGAGCGCCCGGGCATGTGCAACGCGATTAGTCGAGTGTTCACGGGAATGATGGCTGCCGCACTGATCGGCTTGGGCACGGCATCCGCGCAGACGACGACTCCGCCCGCGGCGCCGGCGGCGCCGGCTCCGCCGTGGACGGGCAACGCCGGATTCGGCCTGTCCCTGAGCCGGGGCAACACCTCGACGACGAACTTCAACGCGTCGTTCGAGGCGACGCACGACCCCAAGACCACGAGTGTCTGGAAGTTCAAGGGGTTGTACCTGCGGGGCACCAACAACGACGTGCTCGCGGTGGACCGCCTCAATCTCGAGGGGCGCAACGAGCGCAAGCTCTCGGAGCGCGCGTATGCGTTCGGCCAGCTCCAGTTCCTGCAGGATGAGTTCAAACAGATCGATTACATGTTGGCGCCCGGCGTCGGCGTTGGCTACAAGCTTGTCGCGACGCCCGCCACGACCTTCAACGTGGACGGCGGGCTCGGCTTCAAGGTCGAGAAGAACCCGGGGTTCGACCGCCGCGACGATGTCGTGATCACCGCCTCGGACAAGTTCGAGCACAAGCTCTCCCCTACCGCCGCGATCACGCAGAGCTTCGGCGCGCTGTGGAAGGCCAATGAGTTCGGCGATGCGCTCTATACCTTCACGGTGGGTGCCGCCGCCGCCCTGACCACGCGGACGCAGATGAAGATCGAGCTGCTCGATACCTACTCGACGCGCCCGCCGAACGCGGCCGTCAAGAACAACGACGTGGCGGTCCTGACGACGCTGGTCTACAAGTTTTAGGTGCGCGGGATGCGTGAGGTGCGCCGGGTGCTGTACCGTTAGGCGTTGCCACCCTATCCCGTCAGCGACCACTGCGATGGCCGGCGCTTCTTCAACCCCCACGTACGCCCGCGAGGGCTCAGGGAACTGGTGCGCTGGATGGCGACGCGTGAACGCGACGAGTGGCCGGCCCACGCGCCGCTCCGCCAGCATCCCGCGCCGCCGTCCCGGGTCAACGCCGGCGAGGCTGCAATCACCTTTATCGGCCACGCGACGTTCCTGATTCGAACGGCGCGGACGGTGTTCATCGTGGACCCCGTGTTCACGTCGCACGCCGGGCCGTTCGGCATCACGGGACCGCGTCGCGTGCGTCCGCCCGGGCTGTCGCCGGCGGAACTGCCAACCGTCGATCTCGTGCTGCTCAGTCACAATCACTACGACCACATGCAGCCGACGTCGCTGGCCCTGTTCGAAGGTACCCCGGTGATCGCGCCATTGGGCGTCGGTCGATATCTGCATCGCGGTCCGGCACACGAAGGGGCGACGGAACTCGATTGGTGGCAGTCCGCGCGTGTCGGCGACGCGCAGGTGACGTGCGTCCCCGCACAGCACTTCTCGGCGCGGACACCCTGGGATCGCGACAGGACGTTGTGGTGCGGCTTCGTCGTCCGGGTGGACGGGATAACCGTCTATTTCGCGGGCGACTCGGGCTACTCGCCGCAGTTTGCGGAGATCGGGGCGCGCTGCCCCGGCATCGACGTCGCGCTCCTCCCGATCGGCGCCTACGAGCCGCGCTGGTTCATGTCGCCCGTGCACATGAATCCCGACGAAGCGGTGCGCGCGCACCTCGACGTCCGCGCGCGCGCCAGCATCGGGATGCACTTCGGCACGTTCCAGCTCACCGACGAAGCGATTGACGAGCCGCTGCGTGCGCTGGAGCGGGCACGCGACGCGCACGGCGTGCATCCGGACGCGTTCGGGGTGCTGGATTTCGGGGAGACGAAGATTTTCCAGGTATCGACGTAAGACGAAGTAAGACGAAGCAAGACGCAGCAAGACGAAGCACACGGATCTTCGAAACGAAGCAACGAAGGAAACGGAGGACTTCCAGGATCCGTCCGCTTCCGAGCCCATTTACGCGTTACGCGCGTCGAGAGCCGCCGCCACCCGCTGAAGCCCGGCGCGAAGCCTTTCGGTATCGCCGCCATAACCCAGCCTGAAATGCCCGGGCGCCTCGAAGAACGAGCCCGGACCGACGGCCGTGGCCCGCTCGCGCATCAGGCGTTCGGCGAACGGACCCGCATCCGCCACGCCGCGGATGCGCGGAAAGACAATCGTGCCGGCGGAGGGCGTCCACTCCAGGTCGGCGCGGGAATGCAGGAACGCGTCGGCGATCGTCTTGTTGCGCGCCAAAATGCCGCGGGCGCGCGCCGCCAAGGGGTCGAGCTGTGCGAAGGCCAGCGTCGCCAGGCGTTCGGCGACGATCGAGCCGGTGCCGTCGACGACATCGCGGGCGCGCCGGACGCGGTACGACACGGCTGGTGAGGCGATCACCCACCCGGCCCGCAGGCTGGACAGTCCGTACGACTTGGTCAGGCTGCTGGTCGTGGCGAACACATCGCCCCGCGCCGCGGCGGGCGGCGTGCGGTCGCCCGTCACGTCCTTGTACACCTCGTCCACGACCACGTGGGCGCCGGCCCGTTCGGCGATCCTCCCGATCTCGTCCAGCGCGGCGGAGTCAGCCGTCACGCCCGTGGGATTGTGCGGCGACGTGATCACGATGACCCTGGTCCGCGGCGTCATCGCGTGGCGGACGCGATCCGGGTCCAGTGCGAAGCCGCTCTCGAACGGGCGATCGAAACGGATCGTGCGGGCGCCGAACATCCGCGCGGCGCCGAGCAGCGGGTCGTACCCCGGACGCTCGACGAGGACGTCATCCCCCGGTTCGAGCAG
>JANOJK010000276.1:0-2305 GCA_031408165.1 Acidobacteriota bacterium
TCTTCCACGGTCCGCTGCGCAAGGCGGAGCACAGGCTCGAACAGGCCGACGGCCGGATCGCGAATGGCGAACTGCGTCGTGTGCACGCCGACAGCGATGCCGCCGGCGCCGGCATCGCAGTAGTACCGTGTGAGCGCGGCCTGCCGGCGCTGGTCGAGCGTCCGGCTTTCGGTCAGCGCGAGCGGATGCGCAGGAATCACCAGGCCCCGCAGGAACTCGCGCCGCAACATCGACTCGTCGCCGGCGTCAATACCGGCCATCGGTCACTTCGAAGTGGGTCGGCTTGTTCAGCGAAGCCCCTCCAGCCCCAACCCAGTGAGCCACCCACTGCCGTAGAACCGGCAGCGACACGGTTGGCTCACCAAGACGTGCGCGGCAAAGGCTCGAGTCGCTGAGAAGCGCCACCGGTCCTTCGGTATTCACGAACCGCGGCGAGCGGCCGAACGTCGAACCGAACCACTCGGCGGTGTCGCGGACGGAGACCCGCTCCGGCCCCGTCACGTTGAGGATGGCCGGGGGCGACGAGCACAACTCGAGGCTGCGCAGCGCATAACTGTTGGCGTCCCCCTGCCAGATCGCATTGAAGGACCCCATCGTCAGGTCGATGGGCTCGCCGGCGAGCACCTTGCGCGCGATGTCCACGAGCGTGCCATAGCGCAGATCCACCGCGTAGTTGAGCCGGAAAATGAGCGCCCGCAGAGCCCGCTCGCGCGACACGAACTCCACCACGCGCTCGCGTCCGAGGCACGATTGCGCGTACTCGCCCACCGGCGCCGGCGGATCGTCTTCTCTGGAAGCGCGACCGTCGACCGGCACCAGTGGGTAAACGTTGCCGGTCGAGAACACGACCATACGCGATTGCGCGAAGTGCTCCGCTACGCGCGCCGGGACGATGGTGTTCGTGGCCCACGTGACGTCGGTGCGATCGAGGGTGCCGAACTTCCTGCCCGCAAGAAACAGCACGTTTTCGGCGGGCGGCAGCGCGGCGATCTGGCCCGGGTCTAGCAGATCGCACGCGACGGTGTGAATGCCGTCCGCCTCGAGCCCCTCGCGGACCGCGGGGGTCGAGAATCGCGACACCGCGAGGACACGAATCCGGCCACCGGTCCGGCCGATCGCCCGGTGGACGCGCCGCGCGAGCGACGGCCCCATCTTGCCGGAGGCCCCGATGATCAGGACGTCGCCGTTCAGGCGGCTGACGCAGTCGACATCGGCTGCGGACGGCTCAGCGAGGAGATCCTCGAGCTGCGCTTCGTCGCGGATCTCCTGTGGAAGAGTAGGACGCATCACAAACACCGACGCGGCTGATGCGCGTCCGCGGACGAGCGGCCGCGAGTGAGCCACGCGAACGGAGCGCGCCGGCGAAGCGGCGCGCGAGAGAGCGTGTCGGGGAGTCCGAGGGGCGAAGCCCCTCGGATAATACAAGAAGCGCAGCCGGACCCCTATGCGCACGACCCGCCCCACCGAGAAGCCCTCCGTGCTGCCCACGGTGTCGGCGTCGAGCACCGCGGTGTTGCCGTTGGCGGCCACGCCGTTGATCAGATAGTCCGTCAGGTCCATGAACCCGCCGGTACCCAGGCCGACGGCGAATTGCGGATGATTGAAGGCATTGTCGAGCAGCGCCGTGAACTCCGCGTTGAAGCCGCGCGATCGAACGATGTCCTTGTAGAACGCGAAGTTGACGATCCACGTCCCGGGGCCCTGGACGCTTCCCTTCTTCGCGTTGCCGAGCGTCCCGGGGGCCGGCAGCTTGAACTTGGTCAGATCGTAGAAGCTGGCGCGGGTGCCGCCCGTATTGGGATCGCCCGTGACGTCGGGGCGCCACGCTTCGCCGAACTGGCCGACGCCGTCAAGGGTACGGCCGGTGTTGGCGGGGTAGATACCGCCGGTGTCGCCGTAGGTGAAGTACGGTGTGAGGTGCGGCCCGGTGCGCGCCTGAAAGATCGTGGAAACCGTCCAGCCGCCGACGATCGCGTCAGCCCACCGTGGCAGGCTGCTGCCGAGCGACCGCTCACGCCCGATTGGAATCTCCCACGTGCTGTTCATCACGACGCGGTGTTTCACGACGTTGGGATCGGGTCCGCGATCCTTCTCGATGTCGTAGGGGTCGTACTGCACGACGCCGATGGTGCTGTTGCCGCTGTCGGGTGCATTACTGTCGGAACCCGCCAGCGTGTAGGCGGCGTTGACCGCGAGCCCACCCTTGAAGCGGCGCTGCAGCTCGAGCTGCAGCGCGTTGAACTGGCCCTCCCCGCGATTCTCGGTGATGTCCATGAACGTGCCGTAGATCGGAAACGGCAGGCGC
>JANOJK010000353.1:0-1527 GCA_031408165.1 Acidobacteriota bacterium
CGACCCGGAATCTTCCACGCCATCCCGCTCGTCGTCGTCACGCCGCAGATCTCGCCTTTGGCGTTGATGCCGTTGCAGTTGATGGTCCCGTAGAAGTGATTCGGGTCGATCCATCCCTCGGCCATCATGTCGCGGTCCACCTGGCCCATCGCCGCCTGACGCCTGATCGGATCGAGGTAGTGCAGCGAATCGGTCCGCCGCTTCCATTCGAGCCAGATCTTGCGCGAGAGCTCGGTGTTCAAGTCATCCTCGATCTTGAAGCCCATCCGCCGGGCGAACTCCTGGGCCCCCTTGCCGACGATCAAGTGATGGTCGGTCTCTTCCATCACCTTGAGCGCGACGAGCGAGGGGGTGCGCACCCCTTCGAGTGCCCCGACGCCTCCGGCGCGCTTCTTCGGACCGTGCATGCAGCACGCATCGAGCTGCACGATGCCGTCGGCGTTCGGCAGGCCGCCGTAACCCACGCTCGTCTCGAGCGGATCGAGCTCGAGGATGGTGACGCCGGCGATCAGCGCCTCGAGGACATCGGTGCCCCGCATCATCAGCGCGAACGCCGTCTCGATGCAGGTCTTGTCGCCGCCGTTCCTGTAGCTGTGGCCGTTGCCGGAGGCAATCACCGCCGGGGTGGGTCGTCTGGTGGTGATCATGGTCGGTGCCTGGCCGGTGGCAGCCGCCAGACCGGCGGTGCTGGCGACGACGAACTCACGACGGGACATATCAGACATGACGCGGCTCCACGGCTCAGGTTTGCGGACGGGCTCGGAGATTGTAGACTACGATGTCACGTCGAGCACCGCCATTTCCGCACATGCCACGAGCCATCTCCATCGACACCATTCGCGACGCGGCGCGAACGGTCTACAACGCCGCCATCCGCACGCCCCTGGTTCCTCTCGGCGTGGTGACACCGGGCGGTCCCGAGGTGTTCCTCAAGCTGGAAATGCTGCAGCCGATTGGCTCGTTCAAAATCCGCGGCGCCTACAACGCCGTCCGCCGGCTGTCCCCGGAACAGCTCGCCGGCGGGGTCTGGACCGTCAGCGCCGGCAACGCGGCGCAGGGTGTGGCGTTCGCGGCGCGCAAGGCGGGCGCCCGGTGCAGCGTCATGGTCATGGATACGGCGCCGGAGGCGAAGCTCGGGGCGATCGACCGCCTCGGCGCCACGATCGTCAAAGCGTCGTACGACGAGTGCTGGAAGACGGTCGAGAGCCACGGCTCGGCGCGCATGCAGGGACATTTCGTCCACCCGTTCGATGATGACGACTTCATCAGCGGCAACGGTACCGCCGGCCTCGAAATCGCCGAAGACCTGCCGGACGTCGACGCAGTGGTCGCCGCGGTCGGCGGCGGCGGCCTGCTCGCCGGGATCGGCGTCGCCCTGCGCGCGCTGCGGCCCGGCGCCACTATCTACGCCGCCGAACCGGAAACCGCGGCGCCGCTCAGGCGCTCGATGGACAACGGCAGGGCCAGCCGGTTCGATGAATGGCAACCCTCGTTCGTCGACGGCGCGGGCGGCAAGTCCGTCCTCGA
>JANOJK010000374.1:0-2158 GCA_031408165.1 Acidobacteriota bacterium
CGATCCAGTCGAACGTGGCGAGTGATCCGCCGACGACCCGGTGCCGAAGAGCACGACAAGGGTAAAAGCTGCGACCACGACACTTCTCGTGCGCGACTGAAACATAGCGGGCCTCCATGGGGTTTCGGGGTAGACGCGGAGTATAGCCCCGGCACTGATTCTGAAAAAGCAAATAGTTTGTGACGAAATCGTCATCAAACTCCATCTGTTATGCTCCCCGAATGTGGCGCCGGCTGTTCTTGAACCCTGTCAACTGGCAGCTCGCGGCCCTTGTCGTCGTGCCGGTCGCCCTCGTCGCCTGGCTTGCCGCGCGCGCCGCCCGGCGCAGCGTGACCGCCGCCATCAGCCACATCCTCGGCGGTGCGATCGCCGAATCGAGCCCGCTCGTCCGCGCCCCACTTCCGGTCATCGGCCTGGCCACGTTCGTCCTCACGTTCGCGGTGTTCATCTTCCCGGCGTTCGAGCTCGCCGGCCTGCGACCGCGGGCGGGATTGCCCCTGCGCACACTGAGCGCCTGGACGTTCGCGTCGGGCCTGAAGGTCCTGCTGATCGCCGCCATCGCCTTCGCCGTGATCCGCATCGTCGGCGTTGCGGTCAAGCGGTTCGAGCACGACGTCAACTTCGGCACGGGGCTCGACGCGCTCGAGCGGGCGAAACGGGCACGGACGCTCGGCACCGTGCTCACCAACATCACGATGGTCGGCGTGCTGCTGATCGCCGCATTGATGATCCTGAACGAGTTCCGCGTCAACATCGCCCCCGCGCTGACCGGCGCCGGCATCGTCGGCGTTGCCCTCGGTTTCGGCGCTCAGTCGCTCGTCCGCGACTTCATCGGCGGGTTCTTCATGATCCTGGAGAATCAGGTCCGGGTCGGCGACGTGGTGGCGATTAACGGCATCGGCGGACTCGTCGAAGAGATCAACCTGCGGACGACGGTCCTGCGCGATGAAGAAGGGACGGTGCACGTCATCCCGAACGGCTCGGTCACCACGCTGGCCAACCGCAGCATGCATTTCAGCTACTACGTCGTGAACCTGCCGCTCGCCTACGGCGAGGACACGGACGCGGCGACGGCGGTCCTGACCTCGGTTGCCGCCGCCCTGCAGGCGGACGCTGCGTACACCCCCTTCATCCTCGAGCCACTGGAGGTCATCGGGGTGGACGCGTTCGAGGAACACGCCGTCCGGCTGAAGGTCCGGATCAAGACGGCGCCGCTGAGGCAATGGTTCGTCGGCCGCGAGCTCCGCCGCCGGATCCTGAAGGCGCTCGACGAGCGCGGCATCGAGATGTGGACGCAACGCACGATCACGCTGCGGGAGACTCCGCAGGCCGGGCCTTCGCCTACGGATCCCCGGTAGGCCCGACCCTCAGGTCGGGCGTATCAATAGCCGGCGGGGGTCGCCGCCGTGGTCTTCTTCCCCTCGGATTCCTGGACGATCTTGACGCCCGCGCTTGCGCCGACGCGCGTCGCGCCGGCCGCGACCATCGCTTTCAACCCCTCGTAGTCGCGGACGCCCCCGGCCGCCTTCACGCCCATTTCGGCGCCGACGACGCGGCGCATGAGCGCCACGTCCGCCGCGGTCGCCCCGCCGGAGGCAAAGCCGGTGGAGGTCTTCACGAAGTCCGCTCCGGCGGCCTTCGCGAGTGTGGACGCGGCGATCTTCTGCTCGTCGGTCAGCAGCGCCACTTCGATGATCACCTTGCTCGTCACCTTCGCTTCGCGGCACGGGCCGACGACGGCGGCGATGTCGCGCTCGACGACCTGCAGCTCGCCCGACTTGAGCGCGCCGATGTTGATGACCATGTCGATTTCGGCCGCGCCATCGAAGATGGCCCGGCGCGTCTCGTAGTGCTTCACGTCGGCGGTCGTGGCGCCGAGGGGAAACCCGACCACCGAACAGACGCCGACGCCCGAGCCCCGGAGCAGGGACGAACAGAGCGAGACCCAGGTGGGATTCACGCAGACGGTGGCGAAATGAAACTCCGCCGCCTCGCGGCACAGCTTCTCAATCTCCTGCCTGGTCGCGTCCGGCTTGAGCAGCGTGTGATCGATCATCCCGGCGACCGGTCCCGCGGCCCCGCCGGTCGCGTGCAGGCCGATGCGCGACGCGCCGGCGTCGAGCACCCCCCGCAGCCGATCCGGGCAGCAGTCGTACAG
>JANOJK010000388.1:0-4336 GCA_031408165.1 Acidobacteriota bacterium
GGTCGGCGAGCGCTTCGCCGACCGCCTGCACGTCCTCCGCGTGGGCGATGCACTTCAGGACGAGCGGGCGGCCGCCAGCGCCGTGGGTGCGGTAGAGGCCGCACGGCCCGCCGGACTGCCAGGCCGTCAGCTCGCTGATGATGCTGTGGCCGGCCGCGAAAGGTTCAGCGCCCGGCCCGGGGCTGTTGCCGCCGGCCAGGCGCGGCATGCTGCGGCGGCGCCGTGGCGCGGGGAGCGTCCCCTCAGCCACGAATGCCGCGAAGTAGCGGTCCATCAGCGCGGCGTCGAGCGGCGTGATGCCGACCGCCGCGCGTTCGATGGCCGCATGTGTGCGGTCCGCAAGGAGCCTCGGCGCGCGTGACCGCTCGTGCAGCTCCGGAATGGTGAGCCGGCCGACGCGTTCATCGAGGAAGAACGTTCGCAGCGGCCGCAGAGGATGGTTCGGGTCGGCCACTGCCTCACGCAGTCTCGCGGTCCACTCGCGATACGGGATGAGCGTCACGTCATAGCCATAGAGGCGCATCCAGAGCATGCATTCGCGCCAGTGCCGCGGCCGGGGATGCGTGAGGTGCCACGTCTCTTCGCCGGGCTCGCCCGACAGCGCGAGGACGAGCGCCGCCACGGTGTTGACCGGAAGGGCATCGAGTTGCCAGTCGAGGTCCGGCGCCGCTCCGATCCGTGCGCACCCGGCGATCAACCGTGACAGCATGTCGTCGCGGTTGAACTGTCCGGTGCGGCTATGGCCCGAGATGAACGCGGGCCTGTAGATGCGCGCCCCGAGGCCGCGCGCTCCGGCCTGCCGCACGAGCGATTCCGCCACGGCCTTACTCTGCGCGTAGCCGAAGTGGAGGCCGTCGATCGTCTGGAGCGGGTCGTGACGCTCGTCCACCGCGCGCGGGCCGGCCGACGAGTAGCACACGCTCGCGCTCGAGATGAAATGGAAGGACGCACCCGCCTGCGACGCCAGCCGCAGAAGCTCGTGGGTCCCGAGCACGTTCACGTCCCGAAGCGCGTCGTATCCCGCAACCCAGTTGATGGACGCGCCCGCGTGACACACGGCGTCGGCCCGCGTGACGAGCCGATGCCACGCGTCGCTCGTCAACCCCGCGAAAGGCCGCGTCAAATCTCCGCGCACGAACTCGACGCGGTCATCGTGAAGGTCTGGCCGCGGGACGGATCGGACGAGGCAGGTCACGCGCGCATCCGTCCGCGCGAGCAGGCGCTCGAGGAGTGCCGATCCGAGAAATCCGGTCGCGCCAGTCAGCAGCACGTGCCGCGCGCCGGCCAGCGATACCCCGGACGAGGGACCTGGACGGTTGTCCGCCGCGAGCTCGGCGTCGGCGCGCATGCGGTCACAGGGATCGGCCCGAGCGCCGCGCGTCAGCGTGGCGCACAGCGACCGCACGGTCGTGCACTCGACGAGCGCCTCCGCGGGCACGCGAATCCCCAGCGCGGTTTCGAGGTCGCCGGCGAGCTCCAGGCAGCCGAGCGAATCCAGGCCGAGCCGCGCGAACGGCACGTCGGGCCCCACGACGCCTGGGGGGAGCCGGAGGCAGCACGCGGCGGCCGCTGCCACGCGCGCCTCGAGATCGGCTGTTTCTGTGACACCGGACGGCTGCATCACGACGCTTCCGCAAGCCCGCCGGCCGCGGAGGTCCAGAACGACAGCGGCGCGAGCCGTCCGTTCAGCAGCCCCTCGCGGCAGGCGAAGCGCTGGAGCTTGCCGCTGGTCGTCCTGGGAATGCCGCCGGGGGCCACGAGCGCGACGGCGCTCACCTGGATCCCGTGCGCCGCGCCGACGGCCTCGCGGATGTCGAGAATCATGGCGTCCCGCGCATCGCCGTGCGCCGGCGCCGTGCCGGCGCTCTCCAGTTCCGCGGCGACCGCCACCCCCTCGCCGTCCCCGCCCGGCATCGCGAAAACCGCGCAGCAGCCCGCTCGCAGCCAGGGAGACGCGCGCTCGACGGTGCCCTCGATGTCCTGCGGGAAGTGCTTGATGCCGCGCACGATCAGCACGTCCTTGATACGGCCGGTGACGTACAGCCCCTCGTCGCGCAGCACGCCGAGATCGCCGGTCCGCAGGAACGGTCCTTCGTGGCTGCCGGCGATCCGCGCGTCGAAGACCGCGGCCGTCGCGCCGGGCTGGTTCCAGTAGCCGGCGGCGACGCCGGGTCCTCCGACCCAGATCTCTCCTGGCGTGGATCCGCCGCACCGGCGCAGCGTGTGGGGATCGACGATGCGGATGTCGGTGCCGGGCGCCGGATGGCCGCAGCTGGTGGAGGGACCGCGACCGGTCGTGACGAGCAGGGTCGCCTCGGCCAGCCCGTAGCAGGGCCGGAAGGCATCCGGATCGAAGCCGCACGGCGCGAAGAGATCCCGGAAGGCGTCGAGCGTGGACTGCCGGATCGGCTCGGCGCCGTTGAACGCGAGGCGCCAGCGCCGCAGATCGAGACCCTCGCGCTCGCGCGTGCTGACCCGGCGCACGCACAGCTCGTAGGCGAAATTCGGCCCGCCGCTGATGGTCGCGCCGTGCGCGGCGATCGCGCGGAGCCACCGCGCCGGCCGCTGCAGGAACGCCGCCGGCGACATCAACCAGGCCGGGAAGCCGCTGTATGCGGGCTGCAGGACCCCCTGGATGAGACCCATGTCGTGAATGACCGGCAGCCACGACACCGACGCGCTCGCGCAGTCATGGTGCGCGAGCGCCTGCGAATCCGCGAGGTTGTGCATCAGGTTGGCGTGGGTCACCATCACGCCCCGCGGCTCCGCCGTCGAGCCCGACGTGTACTGCAGGAAGGCGACGGCGCCCGGATCGATCCGCCGGCCCTCGAACGCCTGCGCCGGGGTGCCGTCCTCGTCGATGTCGATCCAGACCGCCTGTCCGAGCTCCGGCACGAGCGCGGTGACCGCGGCGACGCGCTGAGCCAGCGCCGACGGGGCCAGGATCACCGCCGGCGTGGCGTCGCGCGCGATCGCGCGCAGCCGCGCGAGCGTCCGGTCGTGGGGATCGATGCCGGCGCGGCCCGTCCGCGGAGGGAATGCGGAGACGGCAATCGTCGATGCGCGCAAGGCACCGAAGAACGCCGGAATGAACGCCAGTCCCGGCGGGCACAGGATGAGCGCCCGCGCGCCGGGCGACGCGGACGCGGCAATCGCGGCCGCCAGCGCCGACGTCCGGCGATCGAGCTCGCCCCACGTCAGGTGCGCCCCTTCCCGCTCGCCATCGTCCAGGAACGTGAACGCCCGGCAATCCGGCCGCGCCTGCGCCCGGTCGCGGAGCACGTCCGGCATCACACGCATGCCAGCGTCTCCTGGAAGCGCAGGAGCAGCCCGCGTACGTACTCCTTGTTCTCCATGAGATCGGCGAGCACCCACGCGCGGGTGTCGACCGCCGGCAGCACGTACACGTGCACCGTGCCGGGCCTCGCGTCGAGACCGCGCATCGGATCCACCTCCGGCGGGATCGAGAGCAACATCGGCACGATCGGCGCGTGGAGATCGGTCGCCAGGTGAAACGCCCCCTTGTTGAAGGGGCCGACCGTGCCGGTCGTCACCCGCCCTCCCTCCGGGCTCAGGTAGACCGACTCGCCCGTCCGTTTCAGCACGCGCGCCGCGCGGGCGAAGATGCGCGTGCGTTCGGCGGGGTTGCTCTGGGGCACCGTGAAGAAGGTGCCCATCATCGAGCTGATGATCCCGAGAGGCACGATCTTGCGAAGAAAGCCGCTGAGGAAGAAACGCGTGTCGGGCAGTCCGAGCGCGACCAGCATGAAGATGTCGAGCGACGAGCTGTGGTTGGACACGTAGACGGTCTGGACCGACGGCCACGGCGGCGCGCCGTGCACCTGCATGCGGATGCCGTAGAGCCGGAGAATGCCCCGGCTCATCGCGGTCGCGCACGCCGCGTACAGCCGGCGCGCGCGGAAGGCCGTCAGGATCCCGAGGGGCAGCATGAGGGCCGCGCCAGCGCACAACACCAGTCCGGCACACACTGCCAGGGCCCGCGACCGCCACACGCGCGGCTCACGGCCCGGCACGCTGTCGGCGTAAAACGCTCTGTAGGGCGGTTCGACGGCATTCATCGCGGCCTCCGGCAGACGACGGTCTGCATGGCGAGATTCAGGCGCTTCTCGAAGAGGAAGATCGGCGCGGTCAGCACCTTGCCGGCGAAGTACGCGTAGATCGCCCGCTTCAGGTTCAGCCCGCGCCCCTTCAGCATGAGGAAGGCCGTCCCTGTAAAGAGGTAGAAGTACGCGGGGAACGCGCCATAGGGCAGGTACTCGACGATCTCGAATCCCGCCCGCTCGACGAACGCCAGCAGATGCGCGCGGTCGTACAG
>JANOJK010000407.1:0-1774 GCA_031408165.1 Acidobacteriota bacterium
TCGCACGCAGGGTCAGAACCGCGAAGAGGCGCGCGAGCGGCTCGCCGATCTCATTCGCCGCGCGCTCGTCCGTCCGAAAAGGCGGAAGAAGACCAGGCCGGGTAAGGCGGCGAAAGAGCGCCGGCTCGACACCAAGAAGCGACGCGCCGACACCAAGCGCGGCCGCGGCCGCCTGCGCGACGAATAGGGGCGCGCTTCGAAGTGAACGGTCTCCTGACCGACGCAGTTTCCGCGATCCCGCCGAAGCACCCGGTACGCCGAAACCGCCAAAGTGGAACATCGACGACCGGGGTCTGACACCTGCCCTGACCCTCCGGGGTCAGACCCCCTGGCAGACCCCCTGGCACGCGCACGTCAGGCGGCCAGGACCACCTTGAGGCAGTCGTCCTCCTTGTTCGTGAACATCGCGTAGCCCTCCGCCGCCGCTTCGAGGGGCAGCCGATGCGTGATGATGAAGCTCGGATCGATGTCGCCGTCCTGGATGCGCTGCAGCAGCGGCCGCATGTAGCGGTGGACGTGCGTCTGGCCGCTCCTGATCGTCAGCGAGCGGTTGACCACGGCGCCGATGGGGAACTTGTCCATGAACCCGCCGTACACCCCCGCGATCGACACGGTACCGCCGTTCCGGCAGCACATGATCGCTTCGCGGACGACGACGGCGCGCTCGGTCTCCATCATGAGCATCGTCTTCGCCTTGTCGTAGAGGTGCCACGCGTTGGCGGCGTGCGCCTCCATCCCGACCGCGTCGATGCAGGCATCCGCCCCGCGGCCTCCGGTCTTCTCGCGGATCGCTTCGTAGACGTTGGTCTCCTCGTAGTTGATCGTTTCGGCCCCCGCCCTCTCGCGCGCGATGCGCATGCGGTACTCGAACCGGTCGATGGCGATCACGCGCTCCGCGCCCAGCAGATAGGCACACGCAATCGCGAACTGGCCGACCGGGCCGCATCCCCAGACCGCGACGACGTCCCCCGGCTGGATGTTGCACTGCTCCGCCGCCATGTAGCCGGTCGGGAGGATGTCGGACAGGAACAGCACCTTCTCGTCGGACAGCTCCTCGGGGACGCGCAGCGGCCCGACGTCCGCAAACGGGACGCGCGCGTACTGCGCCTGGCCGCCGGGATACCCCCCGAGCATGTGGGAGTAGCCGAAGATCCCGCACGGCGAGTAGCCCCACATCTGCTCCGCCATCCATGCGTTCGGGTTCGAGTTCTCGCACAGCGAGAAGAGCTGCCGCCGGCACATGTTGCACCGCCCGCAGGAGATCGGAAACGGCACGACCACGCGGTCGCCGACCCGCAGGTTCGAGACCTCCTTGCCGGTCTCGACGACCTCGCCCATAAACTCGTGCCCGAGGACGTCACCCCGCTGCATGGTGGGGATGAAGCCGTCGTACAGATGCACGTCAGAGCCGCAGATCGCCGTGCTCGTGATGCGGACGATGGCGTCGTGGGGATTGAGGATCTTGGGATCCGGAACGTCCCGCACCTCGATGTGCTTCCTGCCCATCCAGCAGGTGGCCCTCATCGCCGGCCCCCCGCCCCCGCGAACTCCCGTTCGCCATCAGGGACCGCCGGCGCGGGCTGCAGCGCGCTCGCGGTGCCGTGGCTGCGCGTCACCTCGCCGGTTTCGAGCAACTGCTTGAACTGGCGAAGCTTCTCCTGCACGTTGCGGGGGCTGGTCCTCCCGAACCAGCCCGGGGTGAAGGCCACGCGGACCTCCGTGCCCTGCTCGCCGGGGGCGGGATCGAATCGGATCGACGTCACGATGTCGCCCA
>JANOJK010000417.1:0-1762 GCA_031408165.1 Acidobacteriota bacterium
GCGCCTGCACGCGATCGACGAAGGCGCGGGACTTGTCGGCCAGTGTCATCGGCACGTACGCAATCCGCGCATACCCCCCGGGTGTCTCGATCCAGGTGGCTTCCGCGTCAACACCGATCCCGGTGACGTGATCGTCGGGCAACCAGCGTTTGCCGGCAAAATACTCACGGGTTCGATAGTCGCGGCTCAGGCGGATGGCTCCTTCGCGCGTGCCTATCCAGATCCCCGCGGCCGATGCGGCCTTGATCACCGTGACCTGCGTGTTTGGCAGCTGCACGTAGGCCCGGTGTAAGGCAGCTTCCTCTGTAGGATCGACCCGCCGATCGATCTCCACTTTCCCGGCCGTGACGCGCGCGAACTCCTCGGTTGTGTGGAAGGTGCGCACCTTCTGGGGGTAGCTCGCGGGAGTGGGTACCTGCGCCGGTGTCACGAGCGCCGCGCACGAGCAGAACAGCAGAGAGCAGACAGCGCGTCGATAGCCGATGGGCGATGCCATTGCCGAGCTCCTTCTTATTGACCCGGGTCCGGGGCCTGCATCCTCAGGCGTTCCGCGGCCCTGGCGAACGGAAAGTACACCACCATCGCAATCACGATGGAAGCCGCGCCCCACACGGCGGCCTTCCAGTCGCCGCCCGACACCAGGTAGTGCCCGATGACGGGGGGCGTCGTCCACGGGACGTTGACGAACGGCTTGCGGATGACCTCCCAGTGCATGAGCAGGTAGCTGCCCGTGGTCAGGATCAGGGCGTTGAGGACGTACGGGATCATGAAGACCGGATTGAGCACGATCGGCAGACCGAAAAAAATCGGTTCGTTGATCTGAAAGATCTGTGTCGGAAGCGACAGGCGGCTGATCTTCCTGAAGCCCGGCTCCCTCGAGTTCCAGAGCACCAGTGCCAGCGCAATCGTGGCGCCGGTGCCGCCGACATTGACGAAGGTGGTGAAGAATCCATACGCCGTCACGTAGGGCAGCGGCTGGCCCGCGGTCGTCGCCGCCACATTGGCCGCGAGGTATTGGAGGAAGATCGGCGCAACGATGGCGTCGACCGCATTGTCGCCGTTGATCCCGATGGACCAGAGCAGTGTCACCAGAAGCGCATAGACGAGAATGCCGGGCAACGTGTTCAGCGCGAATACCAGTGGCGCGAACACGGATCGAACCACGCCATCGATGTCGACCCCGAGCACGAACCGAAGGAGCCAGAACGAGATGACGAGGAAGCACAGCGGCGTGAGCGACAGGAAGGAATGATAGACCACTGCCGGCACGGTCGCGGGGAGCCGGATCACGAAGTGTCTGTCGGCGAAGAACTTCTGGACGCGCACCGTGACGAGGGCGATGAGGATCGCCGTGAACAGCCCGTTCGACCCCAGTCCGTCCATCCGGAAGGTCAGAGCCGCGGGATCGATCTGAATCATCAGGAAGACGACCGTGGCCATCGAGGCGCTCAGGATCGCTTCCTGCTTCAGCCGCCTGCCAAGGTCGTACGCGATCGACAGGCATGCGAAGACGGCGAGCAGGCCAAAGGTGGCCGTCACCGGGATGCGCAGGACCGGCAGATACGGAGCGACACGCGCGTCCCAGCCGGCCACCGGCAGATACGCGACAATCAGGAAGAGCCCTCCGATGATCGTCAGCGGAACGATCGCGACCATTCCGGCGCGGATGGCCGACAGGTAGATGTTCTCGCCGAGCGCGGTCAAGGCGCGCACCACGTGCGCCCTCAGCGGTCCTGTGCTCCCTGACACGGCGCCTCTAGCC
>JANOJK010000440.1:0-7631 GCA_031408165.1 Acidobacteriota bacterium
AATCGCCAGCAGCGCGTCGGGCAGGATCCGTCCGAAGGCGACGACCACGCCGAGGTCGGGGTTCAGATCGCGCATCTGCTGGAGGAATCCCTCGTCGCGGACCTTCGCCGGCTGGAACACCGCAATTCCGCCGGCCTCCGCGACCACCTTCGTCGGTGTCGGCTGCAACTGGTGCCCGCGCCCCCTGGGCCGATCCGGCTGCGAGACGATCGCAACAACGCGGTGTCGCGAGTGCAGCAGGGCCTGGAGCGACGGCACGGCGAATGCCGGCGTGCCGAAAAAGACGATACGAAGGCTCGGGGCCTGTTCGCTCACCACTTGCCGGATTTCTTCAACTTCTGGATCTTGCGGACGATCATCTCCCGCTTGATCCCGCGGAGGCGGTCGATGAACACGACCCCGTCCAGATGATCCATTTCGTGCTGGAAGGCGCGCGCGAGCAGATCCGTGCCTTCGATCGTCAGTGCGCCCCCGTGCCGGTCGAAACCCCTGACGACGACCTGGCGCGGACGGATGACGGTCGCATTGAATCCCGGAGCGCTCAGGCAGCCCTCTTCCTCGAGCTGCGTGCCGTCGCGCGAGACGAACGACGGGTTCACCAGGACGATGAGATCGCGCGCATTCCGGCCGACGGACACGTCGACGACGAAGACGCGCAGGGGGACGCCGACCTGCGTCGCCGCGAGTCCGACGCCTGGCGCGGCATACATGGTGTCGATCATGTCGTCGATCAGCCGCTGCAGGCTGTCGTCGAACGCGGTGACCTCGGCGGCGGTCTCGTGGAGCGGCCGCTCGCCGTATCGGAGGATTGGACGGATCATTCCTGGCCGGGGGGCGTCGCCCCACCGGACCCCCCCACACGCTCGCTCACGCCCTTCGACTTGTGCTCAGGGCGCCCCGAGCAAAGTCGAGGGGCGGGGACCCCTGCGATCCCCGTTCCGCTCGCGTGGCGCCCTCGCTCGCGCTCGTTCGCGTTCATTTCCGCGCGAAGCGGGCGCGCATCGTTGCGTCCGCGGAGGAGATCGCGCGCTCGATGGCGGCCACCGAGTCGGCGCCGAACCGTTCGAGCAGCGCGTCGGCGAGCACGAACGCCACCATGGCTTCGCCGACGACCGCCGCGGCGGGGACGGCGCAGACGTCGCTGCGCTCGATGGCGGCGGGCGCCTCGGTCATCGTGGAGAGATCGACGGAGCGGAGCGGCTTCATGAGCGTCGAGATGGGCTTCATGTAAACCGAGACGCGAAGATCTTCGCCGTTGGTGACGCCCCCCTCCAGCCCCCCCGCGTTGTTGGTCGGGCGCGCGATCCCGGTGGGGCGCGAGGCGTCCCCGGCCACGATCTCGTCGTGGACGCGCGAGCCCGGGCGCGACGCCGCCTCGGGCCCGAGCCCGATGCCCACCGCCTTGATCGCGGGAATCGACATCAGCGCCTGCGCCAGACGCCCATCGAGCTTCCGGTCCCACTGCACGTAGCTGCCGAGCCCGACCGGGACGCCGGTGGCGATCACTTCGAAGGCGCCGCCGAGTGTGTCGCCCGCCTCGCGCGCGCGATCGATCTCCGCGATCATCGCCTGTTCGAGCGCCGCGTCCACGCAGCGCAGCGGCGCGTCATCAGCCAGCGCGCTCGCCTGGGCGAAGCCGATCCGCTCACGATCCGGCACGGTGATGGGGCCCAGGGTGAAGACGTGACTGGTGATGCGGACGCCCGCGCGGGCGAGGAGCTGCTTGGCGAGGGCGCCGGCGGCGACACGAGCCGCGGTCTCCCGCGCGCTGGCGCGCTCGAGGATGTCGCGCAGGTCGTCCCGCTCGTATTTCGCGCCGCCGGCAAGGTCGGCGTGTCCCGGCCGGGGACGCGTGACGGGCGCCCGGCGCGCACCGCCGGCATCCTCCGGGACGTCGGCCGTGGCGCGCATCGTGTACTGCCAGTTCGTCCAGTCGCGGTTCTCGATCAGCATCGCCACCGGACCGCCGAGCGTTTCCCCCGCGCGCACGCCCGAGACGATGTCGGCGCGATCGGACTCGATCGCCATGCGGCGGCCGCGCCCGTAGCCCCCCTGGCGGCGGCGCAGGTCGCGCGCGATCGCATCGGCGTCCACCACGAGTCCAGCCGGCAGGCCCTCGAGAATCACGACCAGCGTGCGCCCGTGCGATTCGCCGGCAGTGAGAAACCGCAGCATTGACGTGAAATTGTATACGAAATTTCTGCGACCTCCGTGTGCCGCAACACGCGCATCGCGCTGATTCATCCGTGTTTTCGACGGAGGTCATCTTGCACTACCCAGCGCGAATCTCATGACGCGACTGGTGGCCGATCGCTTCCTCCGCATCACAGACGACGAGGTCGTCGACCTCGCCACGGGCGAGATGGTGCGCCTCGCGATCGAGCGCGCGGACGCGGGCACCCGGGATCGCGGCGCCGCGTGCGATCGCCTGGCGGGGTTGCGGCATCCGCTGCTCTTGCCGCTCGCCGATTACGGGATGTGCGGCGGGCACTGGTTCGAGGCGCATGCGTGCCTGCCGGCGCTGCGCGTGCCCGCTGCCCGGGCGCGCGAGGCGGCGCTGCACCTCGTCCGCTTCCTGCGCGCCGCGGACGTCGAGCTCGACGCGGGCATGGCGGCGCGCAACGTGCGTCCCGCGGTCGACGGCCCGGCCGCGGGGTGGCGCCCCATCGGCGTCTTCCTGCAGTGGCGTCCAGCCCTCGACGCCGTGCGCGCCGTGATCGAGTCCTCCGGACCTTCCGGCGTGACGGCGATCGGGGTACACGCGCCGGAAGGGGCGGGTCTGCGCACCGCGCGACTGCAGGTGGCGCGCCTCGCGCGGCTGGCGGGCTTCACCGTGATCGACCGCCGTTTCGGCGCGTTGCCGGAGGCGCTCGCGCCGCCCCGGCACCTGTGCGTGCTGGATTGGCTGACCCCTTCCGCGGTGCTGCCCGCGGCGCTGACGCGCGCGGCATCCCGCGGCGCGCGGCGCCACCTCTGGATCAGGTTCTGCCGGGACGCCGCGGCCGGGGGGAACGTGATTGGTTTGGAGCCGTTCATGACAAGCGATCTGATTGCCGCCATCCATGCCGACGCGGAGCTGGGGCCGTCGGGTGCCGAGATCCGCGCCGCCTCGGCGGACGCCGGCGGGCACCCCGGCGTGGTTCTCGCGACGCTGTCGCCGGGGTGCCGCGGTCACGGCGGCGCGTCGTGGCTGCACGAGACCGCGACCGAGTACGTCTCGTCGCCATCGGCGGCCCTCACGCTCCGGCCCGTCACCGCCGGGCTCGCGCGTCTCGAGCGGGCCGTGGCGGCGGCGCTGGCCCTTGCCGCACGCGGGCGACACGCCCGGGCCGCGCGTGTCCTCGGGCGGTGCGCGCCCGCGATGGCCGCTCGAGGAGCTGTGCACGCGGCATCGATGGCCTCCTGCGGGCTGGGGGACCTTCTCCTGGATCGCGGACGTCCGGACCAGGCGTTCTCCGCGTTCGAGCAGGCGCGCGTCTGGTCGCCCGAGGGCCTCGTCGCCACGCGCGCGTTGGTCGGCAGCGGGCGCGCGCTGGCAGAGCAGGGGCGCCTGCTCGACGCGGAGGCGGCGTTTCGCACCGCGGTGGTGGGAGAGCGCGGCGGCGAGGCGGACCCGGGTGCCCGTCAGGGTCTTGCGCTGGTGCTCTGTCTTCGCGGACGGCTGGAGGAGGCCGAGCAGGCGCTCGGCTCGCACGGCCCCGCACTGTTGTCGGTCGTGCTGCGCCTGAAAGGAGACCTTGCCGGCGCCGCCCGTGCGGCCGCCCGCGCGATCCGGGTAACACCGGCGGGGGATGCCGCCGGTGTGTGCGAGGCCCACCTGGCGGCGGCCCACCTGCATGCGGCGCTTGGACAGGAGGCCGAGGTGCGGGCGCACGCACGGGCCGCGGTCGACGCGTCACGCGCGTCGCGCATTCCGGCGCTGCGGTGGCGCGCCGCCGCCGACGCCGTGGCATGCCTCGAACAGTGCGGTATCTCCGGCGGCGCAACGGCGAGACGCCGCCTGCTGTCCGCCGCGCGCCGCCTGCCGCCGCTGGCCGCGGCACGCGTGCGCGCGGCGCTGCGGCAAGGCGGCGAACCGGCCGAGGAGCTGACGCGGTTTATCGAGCTGTCGGGAGCGCTGGCGCTCGGTCCGCGGCCCCTGGGGTCCAGGGATCTCATTCAGCGGTTCCAGGCGCTGCTCGACGCGATTCACGACAGCCCCGACGAGGCCGCGGCGCTCCAGATCATCGCAGCGGACCTGCTCGACGCCGTCGAGGCCTGCTCCGTGGTGATTCGCTCTGCACGTCCCGACCGGCAGGCGGCGGCCGCGGGCCGGCCGTGGCCCGCGGAAGAGGGGCTCACCCGCGCGGTCCTGGATGGCGGGTGCGGATTGTTCCGCGAGGGGTTGACGAGGGAAGCGGCCGAACCGGTCTCGGCCGGGGGCAGCGTGCTCGGTTCGATCGCCGTCCGCTGGGTCCCGGGGGCGAAGCCGCCGGCCGCGCGGGCGAAGGACCTGCTGCGTGTCGCCGCCGCCGCGGCGGCGCCGATGCTCAAAGCGCTGCGCGCCACTCCGGCCCCGGCCGATGACGCGCACCGGTATCCCGACGATCTCCTCGGACGCGGGGCCGCCGCCGATCGGGTGCGCGACGCAATCCGGCGCGCCGCGCTCGCCCCCTACCCCGTGTTGATCGAAGGCGAGAGCGGCAGCGGCAAGGAGCTCGTCGCCCGTTCCATCCACGCCCGTGGTCCGCGGCGCGCGCGCCCGTTCTGCGCGGTGAACTGCGCCGCCCTGACCGACGACCTCCTCGAAGCGGAGCTCTTCGGCCACGCGAAGGGGGCGTTCACCGGGGCGGTCCACGAACGGCCGGGTCTCTTCGAAGAGGCCGATCAGGGGACGCTGTTCCTGGACGAAGCCGCGGAGCTGACGCCGCGCGCGCAGGCCAAGCTCCTGCGGGCGCTGCAGGAAGGGGAGGTGCGGCGGGTCGGCGAGAACATGCCCCGCAAGGTCGACGCGCGCGTGGTGGCCGCGACCAACCGCTCTCTCGAAGAGGACGTGCGCGGCGGACGGTTCCGCGCGGATCTCCGCTTCCGGCTCGACGTGATCCGCATCCCGATTCCGCCGTTGCGCGAGCGTCGCGACGAGGTGCCGTGGCTCGTCGAGCGGCTCTGGGCGGAGGCGGCCGCCCGCGTCGGCACGCGCGCCACCGTCGGCGCGGAGGTCGTGGCCGCGCTGGCCCGCTACGACTGGCCGGGCAACGTGCGGGAGCTGCAGAACGTGATCGCCTCCCTGGCGGTGCACGCGCCGCGGCGCGGGCGCGTGCCGGCATCGCTCCTGCCCGGCCACATCGCCGCGGCCGGCGTGGACCGGGCGTGCGGGTTGGACGAGGCCCGGCTCGAGTTCGAGCGCCGCTTCGTCCGCGCCGCCCTCGCGCGCGCCGGCGGGCGCAAGAGCACCGCCGCCTGCCAGCTCGGCATCAGCCGCCAGGGGCTTGCCAAGATCATCAAGCGGCTGGGCATTATCGAATCCTGACGGCTCAGGGTTCAGGCACCCAGTTCAGCACGCCACCACCATCACACAGGGCCGTGGTGGGACTATGTGATCATTAATGTGAGCTTTGTGATGGAGCCGTGGGCCCGTTCGCTCGTAATCTAGGGGTCGATGGCCCGATACCTCCTGCGCCGCCTCCTGCTGACCGTACCCGTGCTGCTTGGTGTGGCGACGCTCGTGTTCGCGTTGATCCATCTCGTGCCCGGGGACCCGGCGCAGTCGATGCTGGGGGAAAGCGCGTCACCGGCGGAGATCGAGCGGCTGCAGAAGACGCTCGGCCTCGACCAGCCGCTGCTCACACAGTACCGCGCGTTCCTGGGCGGGGTGGCGCGCGGTGATCTCGGGACCTCGTTCCGGTTCGGCACCCCCGTGACGCAGGAGATCCGGAAGCGGCTCCCCGACACCGCGATCCTCGCGCTGTGCGCCATGGCCGTGGCGATCGTGGTCGCCATCCCGCTCGGGATCGTGGCGGCCGTCTTTCGCGGCCGCTTCCTCGATCATGCGGCGATGACGCTGGCGCTCGCCGGCATCTCGATGCCGAGTTTCTGGCTCGGGCCGCTGCTGGCGATCTTCTTCGCCGTCTACCTCGGATGGCTGCCCGTCTCCGGCTCGGGGACGGCGCTCCACCTGGTGCTGCCCGCGGTCACCCTCGGGACGGCGCTCGCCGCCATTCTCGCGCGGATGACGCGCTCGTCCGTCATCGAGGAGCTACGCGAGCTCTACGTGCTGGCGGCCCGCGCGCGCGGATTGTCGAGCTCCCGCGCAGTGCTGCGCCACGCCTTTCGCAACAGCCTCATCCCCGTCGTCACCATCATCGGCCTCCAGTTCGGCGCAGTACTGACCGGCACCATCATCACCGAGACGATCTTCGGCTGGCCCGGGATCGGGCGCCTGCTGATACAGGCGATCAACACGCGCGACTATCCGCTCGTCCAGGGGTGCATCCTCTTCATCTCGGTGACCTACGTCGCCATGAACCTCCTCACCGACCTGACCTACGGGTTCCTCGATCCCCGGATTCGTTTCGAATGATGCGCGTGGGGCTCGCCATCGTGCTGGTCGCGGCGCTGGCCGCACTGCTCGGGCCCTCGCTCACGCCGTTCGACCCGTCGGCGCAGACGCTCGCGCAGCGCCTCGAGCCGCCGAGCCTGTCGCATCCGCTCGGCCTCGACGAGCTCGGGCGCGACATCCTGTCCCGGCTCGTCTGGGGCGCGCGCATTTCGCTCTTCGTGGGGCTCGCCGTGGTGTCCGTCTCGTCGCTCATCGGGATGGCGCTCGGCGCGATCGCCGGCTATTTCGGCGGCCTCGTCGACGATCTGATCAGCCGCGCGATCGACATCCTGATGGCCTTCCCCGGCATCCTGCTGGCGATCGCGCTCGTCGCGGTGCTCGGGCCGAGCCTGACGAATGTCATCCTCGCCCTCTGCGTGATCGGGTGGGTGGGCTACGCGCGCCTCGTGCGCGGGCAGGCCCTGCGCGCGCGTGAACTGGAGTACGTGCAGGCGGCGCGCGCCCTCGGCGCGAGCTCGGCGCGGATCGTCGTCTGGCATGTCCTTCCGACCGCGTTCCCCTCCGTCATCGTCCAGGGCACGCTCGGCATGGCGGGCGCGATCATCGCCGAGGCCTCACTCAGTTTTCTGGGCCTCGGGGTCCAGCCGCCCACCCCCAGCTGGGGCACCATGCTCGACGCGGGGCGGTCGCACCTGTTCGACGCGCCGCACCTGACCATCTTTCCCGGCGTCGCGATCGCGACGCTGGTGATGGGCTTCAACTTTCTCGGTGATGGACTGCGGGATCGGATTGATCCCAAGAGCAGAGTCTAGGCAGGGCGCTTGTCACGGCAGTGCACAAAGGCACAAAGGCAGTAAGGCACGAAGTCTATTTGAGACCTTGGTGTCTTCGTGTCTTGGTGCCTTAGTGATAGATCGTTGGGGCCGTGCCACCGCGTCAGCGCCGGGGGCGTGCGCTACATGCGCAGAGCGCGGCGCTCCACGGTACGCGCCAGCGCGTTCTTCGGATCCTTTTCGAGCGCTTTCGTCGCTGTGGCGAGGGCGGCGTCCTTGTCGCCGGCACGCAACTGGGCGTCGGCGGCGCGCGCGAGGAG
>JANOJK010000445.1:0-12144 GCA_031408165.1 Acidobacteriota bacterium
GCGTCGAGCTTCGTCGGTCCGCTGACGAGCACGACGTGGGCGCCGCGCCGGGACGCTTCCGCGGCGATCGCGTAGCCCATGCGGCCGCTCGATCGGTTGCCGAGGTAGCGGACGGGATCGATGTCTTCGTAGGTCGGTCCGGCCGACACGATGAAGCGCCGTCCGAGCAGCGAGCCGGCGGGCCGCAGCATCCCCTCGGCCGCCTCGACGATCGCGTCGGGCTCGGCGAGCCGTCCCTTGCCGATCCAGCCGCACGCCAGGAACCCCTCGCCGGGATCCACGAAGCGCACGCCGCGCGCGGCGAGGGTCTCCATGTTCCGCAGCACGGCGGGGTGCTCGAGCATGTTGGTGTTCATCGCGGGGGCGAGGAGCACCGGCGCCCGCGTCGCCAGGTACAGCGACGAGAGGAAGTCGTCCGCGATGCCGTTGGCCAGCTTGCCGATCGTGTTGGCGGTGGCAGGCGCGACGAGAAGCAACCCGATGTCGGTGGCGAGCGCAATGTGCTCGATGTTCGCGTTCGCACCGCGCGCGTACTGGTCGGTGATGACCGGCCGCCGCGTGATGGCCTCGAACGTCACCTCGCCGACGAACTTCCGCGCCGACCGCGTCATGATCGCGACCACGTCGTGGCCGCGCTTCTGCAGGCCGCGTGCGACCTCGACGGCCTTGTAGGCGCCGATGCCGCCGGTGACTCCGAGGGCGATCAACATGTGCCCGACCGGTGCACGACCCTGTTCACGCGTATTCCTTTCCGACAAACGAACTGACGATCCGGGTGACGGTCGGCGCCATCACCCGCGGCCGCGCGCGCTCGGCCAGGACAATCGACCGCAGCCGATCGACGCACGCATCCAGCTCATCGTTCACGATCACGTACTCGTATTCCGCGACCGCGCGGATCTCCCGCCGCGCCGTCGCCAGGCGCTTGCGAATCGCCTCTTCGGAATCCTTGCTGCGGCCGCGCAGGCGGTGTTCGAGTGCCTCGAAGGAGGGGGGCAGCACGAAGATGCCGATGGCGTTGGCGCCGTGCGACCGGACCTGACGCGCCCCCTGGACGTCGATCACGAGCACCAGGTCGCGCCCCTCGTCCAGTTCCCCCTCCGCGTCCGCCTTGCCGGTGCCGTAGAGGTTGCCGAACACATCCGCCCACTCGAGGAAGGCGTCCTCCTCGATCATCGCCTCGAAGCGTTCGCGGGTGATGAAATTATAATCCACCCCATCCTGCTCACCCGCGCGCATCGCGCGCGAGGTGTAGGAGCGGGAGAGCCCCAAATCGGGAAAAATCTGCACGAGCCGCTCCACGACGGTCGTCTTCCCCGTTCCGGACGGGGCGGAGACAACGAACAGCAGCCCGCGGGACCGCTGCTCACTCGACATTCTGCACCTGCTCCCTCATCTTCTCGAGCTCAGCCTTGAGCGAGACCACGGCCTCCGACACCCCCGTGCCCTCCGCCTTCGATCCCAGAGTATTGACCTCGCGATTCATCTCCTGCAGGAGGAAGTCGAGCTTGCGGCCGCACGGCTCCGCCGAGTCGGACAGCGCGCGCCAGTGCTCGAGGTGCGCGCGGAAGCGCACCGTCTCCTCCGTGATGTCGGATCGGTTGGCGAAGCGGACGATCTCCTGCGCCACGGCGGACTCGTCGACGCCGACGTCGGCCTGCAGTTCCTTGACGCGTTCCCCCAGCCGCACTCGCAGCGCGGCGGCGCCCGCCAGCGCGGCTTCGGCGGCGCGGTCGAATAGATCTCCGAGCTGCTGCCGTCGTCCGTCGAGCTCGGCGCGCAAGTGCACCCCTTCGGCGGTCCGCATCCGGTCGAGATCCGCCAGCGCTGCCGCGAGCGCGGCCTCGACGGCCGGCGGCACGGCCGGGTCCGGCGAATCCTCCTTGCGATCGGTGACGCTGATGGCCTGGGGGAAGCGGAGCAGGTCCCCGGCCGTGAGTCCGCCGACGATGAGGCCCCGCTCGCGCGCGCGCTCGAGCGCGCTCGACAGCCCTTCGATCACCGTGTCGTTCACCGTGACGTCGACGAGTGGCTGCCCCAGCCGCGACTGGACCGAGATCGCCACTTCCACCCGCCCACGGGCCACGTGCTGCTGCACGAGCGCGCGCAGCCGCGATTCGATGGCCGACAGCGACGAGGGGGACCGCAGCTGGACGTCGAGGAAACGGTGATTCACCGCCCGGATCGTCACGCTGATCGTCGCCGACACCTCGTCCCGCGTGAGGGACGCAAAACCGGTCATCGATTTAATCATGTGAACGATCTCACGCCGGGCACGCGGAGGAGCAGCGCCCGCGGAGACTGATTCTCGTTACTGTCGTTACCCGGCGAACTCGGCATCTCGGCGCCCTCTGCGTGCGATCGTTCGTGACATCGCGTACGCTCCCCTTTCAAGACACCCTGCCCGCATCGCCGCCGGCGTCCCTGCGCTCATCGAAGATCTGCAGCGCGTACAGCTTCGCGTACACACCCGCCGGCTTGGCCAGCAGGTCCTCGTGCCGGCCGATCTCGGCGACCCGGCCGCGCTCCAGCGCCACGATGGCGTCGGCGCGGCGGACGGTCGAGAGCCGATGCGCGATGACAAACGCGGTGCGGTTGCGCATCAGGTTGGCCAGCGCGTCCTGCACCAGGAGTTCCGACTCGGAGTCGAGCGACGAGGTCGCCTCGTCCAGGATCAGGATCGGCGAGTTCTTCAGCAGCGCGCGGGCAATCGCCAGGCGCTGCCGCTGTCCGCCCGACAGACGCTGGCCGCGCTCGCCGATGCGCGTCTCGTACTTGTCGGGCAGCGACTGGATGAAGTCGTGGGCGTGCGCCGCCTTCGCGGCCTCCTGAATGGCCTGCGGCGTCGCTCCCCGCAGTCCGTACGCGATGTTGTTTGCGATCGTGTCGTCGAAGAGCACCGTCTCCTGAGTCACGATGCCGATCTGCTGTCGAAGCGAGCCCAGCGTCACGTCGCGGATGTCCACACCGTCGATCTGGATGGATCCCCCGGTGACGTCGTAGAACCGCGGCAGGAGATTCACCAGCGTCGTCTTCCCCGCCCCGCTCAGGCCCACGAGCGCGATGACCTGGCCGGCGCGCGCGCCGAAGGACACATTCCGGAGCACCACTTTCCCCGCCCCGTCGTCATACGCGAAGCTCACGTCCTTGAACTCGATCGCGCGCATCAGCGGCGCCAGCGGCCGGGCCTCCGGACGCTCGAGGACCTCGGAATGCGTATCGAGGACTTCGAAGATGCGTGACGCCGCGGCCATCGACTGCTGGATGTTCGCGTTCACGCGGCTCAGGCGCTTCACTGGCGTGTAGAGCATGAACGCCGCGAAGATGAACGCGAGGAACGCGCCCTGCGTCATCGCCCCGGACGCGATGTGGCGCCGGCCGTACCAGAGCAGCGTGACGATCGCCACCCCGCCGAGAAACTCCATCACCGGTGGCATCACCGACACGGTGCTCGTCACCTTCAAATTCGTGCGGTAGAGCGTGTTGGAGGCGGCGTTGAACCGCTCGGCCTCATGTCCTTCCGCGCCGAACGCTTTGACGATGCGATGTCCGGTAAAGGCTTCGGCGGTCAGATGCGACAGGTGCTCCAGCTGCTCCTGGCTGCGGCGTGCCGAGCGGCGGACCCGCTGGCCGAGCCGCACCAGCGGATAGACGACGAGCGGCGCGCCCGTCAGCGCGACGAGCGTCAGGCGCCAGTCCCAGTAAAACATGAGGATGACCCAGCCGACGGCCGAGAGCCCCTCGCGGATCAGGTCGCCGATCGTTTCGGAGACCGCCTGCTGCACCTGGTTGACGTCGTTGGTGATGCGCGACATCAACTGTCCGGTCGTGCGGCGGCTGAAGAACGCCGCGGACTGGTCGAGGATGTGCCGGAACAGGCGGTCGCGGATGTCGCGGACGACCCGCTGGCCGACATCGGTCATCAGGTAGGTCGAAAAATACGCGCCGGCCCCTTTCGTGAGGTACGCCGCGATGATGAGCGCGCCCCAGTACGAGAACGGCATCCCGCTCTGCCCGGGGAGGACGTTGTCGATGATCGGCTTGATCAGCGCGCCGACGCTGGCGGTCGCGCCGGCGTAGACCAGCATCGCGACGAGCGCGAGGAGGAATCGCCCGCGGTACGGCCGCGAGAAGCTCAGGAGCCGCCGCAGAGGGTGTTCTGTCAACGGGGTGTCTGTCCCTTGGTCCCTCGGTCCTCGCCCCCCGGTCCTCGATCCCCGTAACCGTCAGGGTGCGCCTCGCGCCACCGCCAGGCCGTCTCGACGATGACGTCGATGTCTTCGTACTGTGGCGCCCATCCGAGGTCGCGCCGGATCCGCGCACTCGAGGCGTAGAGCACGCCCGGGTCCCCCGCACGCCGGGGCCCGACCGTGACGGGCACCGCGCGGCCGGTGACCCGCCGCACGGCATCCACCACCTCCCGGACCGAGGTGGGACGGCCGTTGCCGAGATTGTATGACGCCGAGTCGCCGCCCGCACGGAGCGAATCGAGCGAGAGCACGTGAGCCGACGCGAGGTCGGAGACATGGACGTAGTCCCGGAGGCAGGTGCCGTCTGGCGTGTCGTAGTCGTCGCCATAGATCGCGAAGCTGCCGCGGCCGAGCGCCGCGTCGATTGCCCGCGGGATGACGTGGATTTCGGGATGATGATCCTCGCCCAGGACACCGTCGGGATCCGCCCCCGCGGCGTTGAAGTAGCGCAGCGTCACGCTCCGGACGCCGTAGGCCCGCTCGAAGTGCGGCAGCGCGCGCTCGATCGCCAGCTTCGTCTCGCCGTATGCGTTGATCGGCGCCTGCGGATGATTCTCCGTGATCGGCGTCTCGACAGGGTTGCCGAAGGTGGCGGCGGTGGACGAGAAGATGAGGTGAGGCACCCGGCTCTCGGCCATGGCCCGGAGGACCGCCAGGGCGCCGCCGACGTTGTTGTCGTAGTAGCCGATCGGATCCGTGACCGACTCGCCGACCGACAGCCACGCGGCAAAATGCATGACCGCCTCGACCCGGTGGGCGGCCATCACCTCGCGCAGCCGCGGCACGTCCCGGATGTCCCCGGCCTCGACCGGCGCCCCCGCGCCGACGGCGGCCGCCGCGTGACCCGCGCTCAGGTTGTCGTAAATGACGACGTCGCGCCCAGCGGCGCGCAGCGCTTTCACGGCATGGCTGCCGATGTAGCCCGCGCCCCCTGTGACGAGCACGCTCACCGGCGGCCCATCGACACGTAGGTGAAGCCGAGGCCGCGGAGTTGATCGGGATTGTACAGGTTGCGGCCGTCGAAGATGGTCGGCGTCCGCATCAGCTTCCGGATCTTGTTCCAGTCGGGCTCGCGGAACTCGGCCCACTCGGTCACGAGCGCCAGCCCGTCCGCGCCAGAGAGGGCGGCGTAGCTCTTGTCGGCAAACGTGACGCGGGAGCCGAAGATTTCGCGGGCCACCTTCATGGCTTCCGGGTCGTAGGCCGACACGATGGCGCCGGCATCGAGCAGCGCCTCGATCAGCGGCACCGCCGGCGCCTCGCGCATGTCGTCGGTCTTGGGCTTGAAGGCCAGGCCCCAGATGGCGATGCGCTTGCCCTTCAGCGAGCCGAAATGGTGCTTCATCTTCGCCATCAGCCGGATCTTCTGGCGCTGGTTGACGCTCTCGACCGCCTTCAGGATCTGGAACTCGTAGTTCTTCGCGGCGGCGAAGTGCATGATCGCCTTCACGTCCTTCGGGAAGCAACTGCCGCCGTAGCCCACCCCGGGGAAGAGGAACGCGGGGCCGATGCGGCGATCCGACGCGATCGCGCGGCGGACGTGATCGACGTCCGCGCCGGCGACCTCGCACACGTTCGCGATTTCGTTCATGAAGGAAATGCGCGTGGCGAGCATCGCGTTCGCGGCGTACTTGCAGAGCTCCGCGCTGGCGCAGTCCATCATCATGATCGGCGCGCCCGTGCGCGTGAACGGGGCGTACAACTCCTTCATGATCTCCCCCGCGCGCTGATCCTCCGTGCCGATGACCACCCGGTCCGGCTTCATGAAGTCCTTGATCGCCGCCCCCTGCTTGAGGAACTCGGGGTTGCTGACCACGCTGAAGGGATGCGGGGTTTCCTTCTTGACGACCTCGCGCACCTGCTCGCTCGTGCCGACCGGGACGGTGCTCTTGTCCACGATGACCTTGTAGCCGTTCATCGCCTTGCCGATCTGCCGCGCCACGTCGAGGACGTGGCGGAGGTCGGCCGAGCCGTCCTCGCCCGTCGGCGTGCCGACGGCGATGAAGATGATCTGCGAACTGCGGACCCCCTTCGTGAGGTCGGTGGTGAAGGTCAGCCGCTTTTCGGCCCGGTTGCGCCGGACGAGTTCCTCCAGCCCCGGCTCGTAGATCGGAATTCGGCCGCGCTGCAGGGCACGGACCTTCGCCGCGTCCTTGTCCACGCACACCACGTCATTCCCGTTTTCGGCAAGGCAGGCCCCGGCCACCAGTCCGACGTACCCCGTTCCAACCACCGCGATTTTCATGAGTGCCTGCTCCGAACAGCCGAGTAAACCTCTAACGCTAACACGATCGCAAAAATCGTGTCAATTAATAGAGGTATAAGGAGTTGTCGCCACAACAGGTTGTGCTACCATGGCCCGGACTTGCGCATCCTGCTCGACTATCGGCCGGCGCTTCGAGAGCGCACCGGGGTTGGCGAGTATGTTCACGAAATCGCCGCCGCACTGCTCCGTCAGCTCGGAGCCTCGAACACGCTGACGCTCTTCTCGAGCTCCTGGAAGGACCGCCTTTCCCCGGGCTGCATGCCCGGCGCCCGCCTCGTCGATGCCCGCGTGCCGGTGCGCCTCCTCAACTTCGCCTGGCACCGCCTGGGATGGCCGCCGATCGAACGCTTCGCGGGCCCGGTCGACATCGCCCACTCGGCGCACCCCCTCCTGATGCCGGCACGTGCCGCCAGGCAGGTCGTCACCGTCTACGACCTGGACTTCCTCGATCACCCGGAGCGGACGCGCGCGGAGATCCGGCGGGACTACAGCCGCCTCGTGCCCGTCCATGCGCCGCGGGCGCGGGCCGTGGTCACCATCTCGCGCTTTACCGCGGAGGCGATCGAGCGCCGACTCGGCGTGCCGCGCGATCGCATCGTCATCTGCTCCCCGGGCGCGCCTCCCTGGAAACCGCGGGCCAGGCCCGTGCCGCACGGGCCGATTCTCTTCATGGGCACGCTCGAGCCGCGCAAGAACCTGGGCGTGCTGCTCGCCGCCTACGCACGGCTGCGGGAGATGAACCCGTCGGCGCCGCCGTTGTGGCTCGCCGGGGGCGTGACCGAGGCGTCCACGATTTGGCTCCGCGCCATCGCCGACCCGCCGCTCGCGGGGCACGTCAAGCATCTCGGCTACATCCCGAGCGGCGCGCGTTACGATCTGTATGCGCAGGCGTCGATGCTCGTGCTGCCCTCTCATCTCGAAGGCTTCGGCATGACGGTGCTCGAAGCGATGACCGTCGGGGTGCCGGCCATCGTCAGCCGCCGCGGCGCGCTGCCGGAGGTGGCGGGCGACGCCGCGCAGATGATCGAGCCGGACGACGTCGCGGGGCTGGCGGCCGCGATGCAGCGTTACCTGGACCATCCGGAGGTCGCGACCGCTGCTGCCGCGCGCGGCCTCGAGCGGGCGCGGCAGTATTCCTGGGATGCGAGCGCGCGGACGCTGCTCGCCGCCTATACGCGGGTGCTCGCATGACGGCCGCCCCGCCGCTCACCATCGGGATCGACGCGCGCGAGCTGCTCGGGGAGCCGACAGGCGTCGGCCGGTATCTCGGCGAGCTGCTCCGGCGGTGGACCGCGCGCGAGGACGTGGCGTCGCGCCGGCTGGTCCTCTACACGCCGGAGCCGCTGCCCTTCCTGAAGACCGTTCCCGAGACGGCGGCCATCCGCGAGGTCGTCGCGGGCAGCGGACGCGGCACGTGGTGGGAGCAGACGCACCTCCGGCGCGCCGTCCGCTCCGACCCGCCTGATGTCTTCTTCGCCGGCGCCTACACCGCGCCGCTGGCGCTCGGCGTGCCGCTGGCGGTCACGATTCACGACGTGTCGTTTGCCGCGCGCCCGGAGTGGTTCCGGCCAGCGGAAGGGGCGAGGCGGCGTCTGCTCACCCGCCAGGCGGCGCGGGCGGCCGAGGTGGTGTTCACCGACTCCGAGTTCTCGCGGACGGAGATCCTGGCGCGCTTGTCGGTGCCGCCGGACCGCATCCGCGTGATTCCTCCGGGGGTGACGGTCCGCGCGCCGGGCGCCAACCCGCGCGAGCCCATGGTGCTGTTCGTGGGGTCGATCTTCAACCGGCGCCGCCTGCCCACGCTGATCGCCGCGTTCGCCGCCGCCACGGTCGCCAGCCCCGAGGCGCGCCTGATCATCGCGGGGGCCGATCGCAGCTACCCGCCGCTGGATCTGGCCGGCCTCGCGGCGGAAGCCGGGGTCGGGGGGCGCGTCGAGATCAGGGACTACGTCACCGAGCCGGAGCTCGCGGCGCTGTACGCGCGCGCGTCGGTCTTTGCGTTCCTGTCGGAGTACGAAGGGTTCGGGCTGACGCCCCTCGAAGCGCTCTCGGCGGGCGTCCCCATCGTCGTGCTCGACACGCCGATCGCGCGCGAGGTCTATGGGGACGCGGCGTGGTACGTGCCGAGTGAGGGGGACATGAAGAGCGCCGCCCACGCGATCCGCGCGCTGCTGCACGACCCCTCCAGCCGTGAGGCGATGCTGGCGGCCGCGCCGGCCGTGCTCGGACGGTACTCCTGGGACACCGCCGCCGCGCAGACCCTCGCGGCGATCGAAGGAATCGTGCGCCGGTGAGCGTGCTGTCGATCGTGATCGTCAGCTTCAACACCCGCGCGGACCTGCAGGCGTGCCTGCTGTCAATCGCAAAGGGGCCGCCGTCCATGGACCACGAGATCGTCGTCGTGGACAACGACTCGGCGGACGGCAGCGCCGAGGCGGCGGAGCGCATCCCCGGGGTGCGGGTCGTCCGGATGGGGCGTAATGCCGGCTTTGCGGCGGCCAACAACGCCGGCATCCGGGCGAGCCGCGGCGACCTGCTCCTTCTGCTCAACAGCGACACGCTGGTGCCTCCGGGGGCGCTCGACCGGCTCGTCGAGCGGTTCGTGGGGACCGCCGGCGCCGGGATCGCCGGGCCGCGGCTGGTGGACGAAGAGGGACGGCCGGAGCTGTCGTTTGGCCGCATGATGTCGCCGCTGAACGAGCTCCGGCAAAAGCGCCGGACGCCGGCATGGGTGGCGGCGGCGACCGCGCGCGAGCAGTTCGCCGACTGGGTCAGTGGCGCGTGCCTGCTGGTGCGCCGCGCCGACGCCGACGCCGCGGGCCTGCTCGACGAGCGCTTTTTCCTGTACACCGAGGACGTGGATTTCTGCCACGCAATCCGCGCGCGCGGCTTGAAGGTCCTCTTCACGCCCGCGGCTGAAATCACGCACCTGCGCGGCCGATCGCGCGCCTCGCAGCCCAAGGCCAGTCACGCGGCCTATCGACGCAGTCACGTGGAGTTCTATAAGAAGCACCATCCCTGGTTCGTGCCTCTTCTTCACTTGTACCTGCGGTTCAAAGGCGAACGGATCGATGGTTAGCGAGCCATAACCTTCCAACATAAGATTCCCCCGTGCGTATAGCCATCGACGGCCGCAAGCTTCACGACTATGGCATCGGGACGTACGTACGCAACCTGCTGCGCCAGCTCGCGCGGCAGGACGTGACCAACGAGTACGTGGTGTTCTGCTACCCGGGCGATTGCGACACGATCGAGGAGCTGGGCCCGCGGTTCCGGGCGGTCGTCGAACCCTCCCCCCCGTATTCCATCCGGGAGCAGTTCGCGTTGCCGATGGCTCTGCGGCGCGAGGGGGCGGAACTGTTCCATGCGCCGCACTACGTGCTGCCCCCGCTGACCCCTTGCCGGGCCGTGGTGACGATCCACGACTGCATCCATCTGCGGTTTCCACAGTACCTGCCGAGCCGGCTCGGGTACGCGTACGCCCGCGGGCAGATGTGGGCGGCGACGCACCAGGCCGCGCGCGTGATCACGGTATCGGAGGCCTCCAAGCGGGATATTCTCCGGTACTTCCGCGTGCCCCCGTCGCGCATCGACGTGATCTACAACGCGATCGACGACCGCTTCTGGCAGGAGCCGACGGCCGACGAAGTCATGCGCGTCCGCGAGCGGTACCGCCTGAACGATCCGTTCGTGCTTTACGCAGGGAACATCAAGCCGCACAAGAATCTCGAGCGCCTGATCGAGTCGTTCCAGCTGATGCGGCAGAACAGCCCGGACCTCGCGAACGTCCAGCTCCTCATCATCGGCGACGAGATTTCGAAGTACGCGGCGCTCCGCCGCGCCGTGCACCGGCACAAGCTGCACAAGCACGTGCGGTTCTTCGGCTTCGTCTCGGACCAGACGCTCGCCGCCCTCTACCGGCTGGCGGACGTGTTCGTCTTCCCGTCGCTGTACGAGGGATTCGGGCTGCCGCCGCTCGAGGCGATGGCCAGCGGCTGCCCCGTGATCACCTCGAACGTGTCGTCGCTGCCGGAAGTCGTCGGCGACGCGGCGCTGATGATCGATCCGTACGAGCCCGCCGCCATCGCCGAGGCCATGCAGCGCGTCCTGACGACGCCCGCGCTGAGGGAAGATCTGCAGCGCCGCGGCCTGGCGCGCGCCCGCGAGTTCTCCTGGGAGCGATCGATCCAGCGGGTCCGGGAGATCTATGACGAGGTGATGCAGTGACGGCCGGAGATCGAGGGTCGAGTTCCGAGGATCGACAATCGAGCGACGGGGGGCGAAAAACGACCGGCAGTCCTCGGTCCTCGGTCCTCGACCCTCGAAGAGTGGCCCTCGTCCACGACTGGCTGACCGGCATGCGCGGAGGCGAGAAGGTCCTCGAGGCCATTGCCGAGCTGTTCCCGGAGGCCACGATCCACACGCTACTGCACGTGCGAGGCTCGGTGTCGCCCGCCCTCGAACAACACCCCGCACGCCATTCGTTCGTCCAGTGGCTGCCGTCCGCCGCCCGCCACTACCGGCAGTACCTGCCGCTGTTCCCCATCGCGATCGAGCAGTTCGACTTCGACCCCTACGACCTGGTCATCAGCACCAGCCACTGCGCGGCCAAGTCGGTGGTGGTACCGGGACGGGCGCGGCATATCTGCTACTGCCACTCGCCGATGCGCTACGCGTGGGATCAGTTCGACGCGTATTTCGGTCCGGCCCAGGTAGGGCCAGCGGTTTCCCGGCTGCTGAGGCCGGTCCTCGCGGGGCTGGCCCGCTGGGATGCCGGCACGGCCGGGCGGGTCGACCGGTATGTGGCCAATTCTCATTATGTTGCCGGGCGGATCCGCCGATACTATAATCGTGGGTCGACCGTCGTGTATCCCCCTGTTGACACAGCCTTTTACCGCCCCGATCCAGTCCGGGGCCCCGAGCCATTCTTCCTCGTTGTCTCAGCACTGGTCCCGTACAAACGGCTGGATGTCGCCATCCGTGCGTGTGCCGAGGTGGGAAGCACGTTGACGATCGTCGGCAGGGGGCCCGAAGAGATCCGGTTGCGAGGGATGGCGCAGACGCTCGGCGCGGACGTCGAGTTCACGGGCTGGATCGGCGATGACCGGATTCGCGATCTGTATCAGCGCTGCCGCGCGGTCCTGCTGCCCGGGGTCGAGGATTTCGGAATGGTCCCGGTGGAAGCGCAGGCCTGCGGCCGGCCGGTCGTGGCGCTGGCGCACGGAGGAGCGGTCGAAAGCGTCGTGGACGGCAGCACCGGTGTGCTCGTACGGGACCCCTCGGTCGCGGCCTTCGCCGCCGCCCTGCGCGACGTGACGGCGCGGACGTTCGACGCCGCCGCCATCCGCAGCCACGCCGAGTCCTTCGGCAAGGACCGCTTCCAGGAACAGTTTCGAGCTGTGATCGATGCCGATCCGGCCAGCGAGCGCAGGGGGTCGTATGACGATCCTCGTGAAACCAGCGCAGGGCGACCGGTTGACCCGGTCGACCAGAGAGATGCCGCACGGTACCGGCAACGCCGGTTCAACCCTGCCGCCCGCGAGCCTCAGCCATGATGAGGCGATACAACCGTCTGCTTGTCGCCTTCTTCGTCGTCGGCGACACGCTGCTCGGCCTCACCGCCTTTCT
>JANOJK010000490.1:0-3515 GCA_031408165.1 Acidobacteriota bacterium
GGCTCACGGCCCAGTCACCAGGCCGTCGGCCGGTCATTCCCTCAGCAAGCGCAGCGCACTGGCGAGATCAACCAGTGTCCAGCACTTTCACCAGCCGCAAAGCCTGACACGGGCTCACGGCCCAGTCACCAGGGTCACAAAAATCACGAAGATCTCCACGTGCTTTGTGGTCTTTGTGATCTTCGTGGCCTTCGTGTCGAGCCGTGGGCCGTAAGCCATCAGCTATGAGCCGTTCACTCCCTCAGCAGGCGCAGCGCATTGGCGATAACGATGAGAGAGGCCCCCATGTCGGCCACCACTGCCATCCACAGCGTCGCGATGCCCAGCACCGCCATCACCATGAAGGCCCCCTTCAGCCCGATCGAGATGGCGATGTTCGCGCGGATGTTGCGCACGGTCGCGCGGCTCAGACGGAGCGCGTAGGGAATCTTCACGAGCTCGTCCGACATCAGCGCAACGTCGGCCGTTTCGAGGGCGGCGTCCGACCCCGCCACCCCCATCGCGAACCCGACGTCGGCGGCGGCCAGCGCGGGCGCGTCGTTGATGCCGTCCCCGACCATCGCGAGCGTGCCGTGCCGGCGGCGCAGCTCCTCGACCGCGCGCACCTTGTCGGCGGGGAGGAGTCCCGCGCGTACCTCGTCAACCCCCACCGCCTCGCCTACCGCGCGCGCCGCGGCTTCATGATCGCCCGTGAGCATCGCCACGTGCTCGACTCCGTGCTCCCGCAGCATGCGCACGGCATCGCGCGCGGCTTCGCGGGGGGTGTCCGCCACGCTGATGATCCCGATCGGCCGCTCCGCCCCGACAATCACCATCGTCCGGCCGCCCGCCGCGAGGGCGGCGGCCTCGATGCTGGCGTGCACGTCGGCGTCGCACGCGCCGCGCTCTTCGAAGAGCCTGTGGTTCCCGATCACGATCCGGACCCCGTCTACGAGCGCCTCTGCCCCGAGCCCCGGCAGGGACTGGAACTGCTGGACGGCCGACAGGGCCATGGCCTGCTCGCGCGCGCACGCCACGATGGCCGCGCCGATGGGATGCTCGGAGTGCTGCTCGAGCGAGGCGGCCAGCTGCAGCACGCGGTCCGGCGCCGCGCCATTGAGCGGCGCGACGTCGACGACCCGCAGATCCCCCTTGGTGAGCGTACCAGTCTTGTCGAACGCGACGCAGCGCACCGCCGCCAGCCGCTCCAGGTGCGCGCCCCCCTTGATCAGCACCCCCTTGCGCGCCGCCGCCGCGAGCGCGGACACGACCGAGACGGGCGTCGAAATCACGAGCGCGCACGGACACGAGATGACGAGCAGGACGAGCGCTCGATAGATCCACTCGCTCCAGCTTCCGCCGAGCAGCAGCGGCGGCAGGAGGCCGATGACGAGCGCCGCGGCCAGCACCACCGGCGTGTAGATCCGCGCAAATCGCTCCACGAACGTCTGGCTCGGCGCACGCTGCGCCTGCGCCCGCTCCACCATGTCGATGATGCGCGCCAGCGTCGAATCCGCGCGGAGACGGGTGACCCGGATGTCGAGCGCGCCGCGCCCGTTGATGGTCCCCGCGAAGACCGCGTCGCCCATCCGCTTTTCGGCCGGCAGCGACTCCCCCGTCACCGGCGCCTGATTGACGTGGCTCTCGCCCGCGGCCACGTGCCCGTCGAGCGGAATCTTCTCCCCCGGCTTGACGATGACGAGGTCGCCGATCGAGATGCCGTCCACCGGCACACGGCGCAAGTCGCCGGACACGGCATCGCGCACGAGCGCTTCGGCCGGCGTCAGATCCATCAAGGCGCGGATGGCGCCGCGCGCGCGCTCCATGGCGCGCGCCTCGAGCAGCTGGGCGAGCGCGAACAGGAATACGACGGCCGCCGCTTCGCTCCACTGGCCGAGCACGACGGCGCCGCACACCGCGACCAGCATCAGCACGTTGATGTCGAGGGAGAGCGAGCGCGCCGCGTGCAGCGCCCGGCGGACGCTGTAGACGCCGCCGCTGACGATCGACAGCCCGTAAATCGCCGCCACCGCGCGAAGATCGAGACCGCCATACTCGAGCGCCATGCCGGCGCCCGCGAGGGCCCCCGAGACCACCACGAACCCGCGCCGCGTGGCCGCGGACGCCGGCGGCCCGGCCGGCTGCTCGTGCTCCAGCCAGGCGCGCATCCCCGTCTGCGCGACCGCTTCCGCGATCGTGGACGCGGTGAGCTTCGCGGCGTCGTACTTGATGTTGAGCCGCTGCCCGAGGATGTCCGCGTGCAGCGCCTCCAGCCCGGACAGGCTCTTCAGCCGGCGCTCGAGGATCGCGACCTCCTCGTGACAGTCCATCCCCTCGATCTTGAACACCGACTCGGCGTGAATCTCGCAGACCGGGCAGGTGGCCATCAGCGTCCCGCCTCCGACACGTGGCGCAGCCCCTGCTGGAAGAGATCCAGCACATGCTGATCGTCGAGCGTGTAGTACACGCAGCGCCCCTCGCGCCGGCCGCGGACGATGCGCATCCCGCGCATCAGCCGGAGCTGGTGCGAGACGGCGGACTCGCTGATGCCGATGTGCGCGGCGATATCGCAGACGCACAACTCCCCGTCCGCCAGCGCATCGACCATGCGAACCCGCGTCGGGTCGCCAAGGATGCTGAACAGGTCGGCCAGGGCTTGCACCGTGGAGGCGTCCAGCGCAACAGGGGATGTCTGCATATATGAGCACTCTCTCATATATAGATTACCACGTTCCGATGAGTCCTGCCTTACACGGTCGTAATGCTCCCCGGCCCCGAATCGTAATATCATCTGGGCTTGGCCCCTAATCGGCTTTTCCCTCTATACATTACGGAGACCTGTCGTGATTGAGGTTCAGCACCTCACGAAACGGTATGGCCGAGTCACGGCCGTGGACGACGTGAGCTTCCGCGTGGAGCCGGGCGAGATTCTCGGTTTCCTCGGCCCCAACGGGGCCGGCAAGACGACGACGATGCGCATCCTGACGGGCTACATGCCCGCGACGGAAGGGGGCGCGACCGTCGCCGGCTACGATGTCTTCACGCACCCGATCGAGGCCAAGCGCCGCACCGGCTACCTGCCGGAAACCCCGCCGCTCTACCCCGACATGACGGTCCGCGAGTACCTGGACTTCGTCGCGCGAATCAAGGGCGTGCCCTCCGGTGAGCGCAAGTCGCGCGTAGACGCCGTCATGAAGAAGACCCACGTGGACGACATGGCATCGCGGTCCTGCGGCAAGCTGTCGAAGGGATACCGCCAGCGCGTGGGGCTCGCCCAGGCCATCATCCACAACCCCGAGGTGCTGATCCTCGACGAGCCCACCGCGGGGCTCGATCCGAAGCAGATCATCGAGACGCGCGGTCTGATCCGCAGCCTGGCGGGCAGCCACACGATCGTGCTGAGCACGCACATCCTCCCCGAGGTGTCGCAGACCTGCCAGCGCGTCGTCATCATCAACAAGGGGCGGGTGGTCGCCGTCGACACACCGGACAACCTGACGGCGCGCCTGCGGGGCGCGGAAACGCTGTACGTGCAC
>JANOJK010000492.1:0-7923 GCA_031408165.1 Acidobacteriota bacterium
CGCTCATCCCGTGGAGGCCGGGCCCGGCCCGGCAATCGCGTTCGCCCCGCTCGTGCCACGCCCGGGACGCTACAAGGTCTGGATTCAGTTCCAGCGTGCCGGCCGCGTCTCGACCGCGGCCTTCGTGATTGAGGTCCCCCCGCTGACCGGATCGTGACGCGCACGACCTTCGCGGGCCGCCCGCCGCGTCTGGTGGTGGCCATGAAATGCTGAATGCTGAACTCTGAATGCTGAACTCAGCATTCAACATTCAACATTCAGCATTCAGCATTAAGCATTCAACATTATATAAGCGGAGTTTCCGCCCCGCCGCGGTTCAGCGCGATGACAGCGTCAGCGTGATGTCACAGGGGGCGTCGGCGGTCACGCGCGCGTCGGGACCGAACTCCGCGGGGCGTGCGAGCCAGTAGGTCCGTGGATACGCGGGCTCGAAGGCCCGGAACCACCCCACGATCGTTACCGGTGCGCCGGTGCGAGCGATGGCGATCCGCGCGTCGGCGCCGCCCGGCAGGACCGGGCGCACGGCGATCACGTGCGCGGGTGCGGCGCTCTGCGCGGCGGCACACGTGGAGGTCTGCGTCCAGGCGCGGCGGGGCGGCCTCGTCGGCCTGACCACGAGCCTGAGCACGGAGCGTTTCGAGGCGAACGGCTGCTCGTAGTCTGCCGCCGCACGGCGCTCCACCTCCACCCGCAGCCGGCCACGCACTCTCATGGCGGTGCCGCGCGGCAGGGCGACCGCGCTGTCACCCGCGACCCACGTGCCGATGCCCCCCGCGTCCGACGTGATGGTGGCGCTCGTGATCAACGGGTCGCCGGGTTCGAACGACCATCCCGAGATCCACCGGCTGCCCCCTCCGACGCTGGCCCGGGTCGCCCCTGCCGGCAGCACGAGGGCCACCGCTCCCCTGGCCCGTCGAGCACCGGCACTGGTGGCCCGTCCGGCACCGTCGGCACCTTTCGGAAGCTCTGCGTCCACCCATGACGCGATCAGGGCCATCTCGACCGGCGTCAGCGTCGGATCGTTCAGAAACGCGCCGTAGCCGCGCGCGGCGTGCCACCGGGGCATGCGGCGCGTGAGCACCTGTTCCTTGATGGCGCGGGCCCAGGGGCGGACCTCTTCGTAGGTGGTCAGTGGCATCGGCGCCGATCCGCCCGGTGCGTGGCAGACGGTGCAGCGCGCGGACAGGATCGCGCGGATCTCCCGCGCGAACGTGACCCTGGCAGTGGTGGGATCGTGAGCGGCGGGGCGCGCCGCGGCCATGGGCGCGAAGAGAAGAACCCCGACGAGCGTGACGCCGGCCCATCTGCTTCCTGCCACTTGTGTCAGCCGTGAATCATCGCTCGCCTCGCGGCCGCGCCGCGATCACGGCCCCCGGCGCCGCGTCATCGATCGAGCCGGCGACCGGCGCCAACATCATTTTCGTGCGGCGCGGACCGCGCGTGAGGGGCAGGGACGAGACGTCAGCGACGCGACCACCGGGCGCGCGACGAGCGTGGGACGCCGGGCCGCCGAAGTCTGGATGCGCATGCCGGGCGATTCTACCGTAAGCTGCTCGGTGGTGGACTGGCTGCTCCGCAGGCTTCGCGCGCGTCCGAAGGGGCGCACCGCCCTCGTCTGCTACCTCAGGGAAAACGGGCCCATTGCGTACGGCACGGACGTGTTCGGTACGGATCCGCGCGATCGCGCCGACGCGATGCTGTCCACCGATCTCACGTGGTACTGGAAGACCGCCGGACCCGAGGCGTTCAGGCGCGACTGGACGCATCTGACCCGCTGGTCGCTCGCCGCGCTCCTCGCCGATCTCGCGGCGGACCACGACGGCGCCAGGTCGCACGTGATCGTGATCGCGGTCGAAGGGGAGGATTCTCCCGAAGACGTCACCGATCAGCGCGTGACGGGGTGGATGCGCGGCTTCGGGGCCGCCGCCGCCGCGCCGCTCCACGCGGTCGTCAACCGGCCCGGTCCCGGCGGCGACCTTCTCTTTGTCGCGCAGCAACCACCCGAGTCCATCCGTCACCTGCTGCAGGCCTGGGGCATCGATCGGGACAAGGCGGCACGCCGCTCCTACGCGCGGCTCAACGGTACCGCCCTCGAGGACCTGATTCGGTCTCTGAGAAGCCAATAAGGCCCACGGGCACATCACAAAGGTCACCAAGGCCACGAAGATCACCAAGACAGGTTTTCTTTGTGATCTTTGTGATCCTCGTGGCCTTCGTGATGAGCCGGCGGCCGTGACCTTACAGCGCGACCCGGTGCCGTCCGCTGTGCAGGTAATTCATCGTCTGCACCGTGAGCAGCACGAGGAAGTCCAGCTTCGTGCGGTCTTCGGGCCCGGCGAGCCGGAGGTTCAGCTCGTTGGCGCGCCTCATCATCGCCGCCACGACCTGGTCGATCGTGTACTGGTACTCGCCAGTCCAGCCGGCGACCATCCGGCGGACGTCCTTCCGGGCGCGCGCGATGAAGCGCGCGGCCTTCATGTTCGCGACGTGCTCCGGACGATCCGAGAAGAGGCGCCGCAGGTCGCGGTCGTAGAACTCCGGGTGGAGGAGGCCGTAGTGCCGGCGCTTGCGCTCGTAGTGGGCGCGCAGGGTCTTTCTGATCGACGGCAGCGGCTCCACCTTCCGGTGCGTGCGGACGAGCATCGCCTTGCCGGAGATCTCCTTCATGAGCACGTCCATGTACTCGAGCTTCTTCAGTGCCGGCCACCCCTCGTACCGCGGGCGCCAGTCCGACTCCGGGTTCATCCAGACCGCGAACGTCTCGGCGAAGTCCTCGTCGGGGTGGCTCTGCGCGTACCAGCTGTCGAGGTGCAGAACGAAACTCTTGCTGTAAGGCTTCGGATCGTAGAACTGGGGATAGGCTTTGTACGACGGCCCGAACACCTGCTGCCGGCGGCGCCGCTGGCGGAGCTTGAAGGCGTAGTCGATCGCATGCCCTGCCTCGTGGCGCAGGATGCGCATGCACCACTCCGGCGTCCCTCCTTCCACTTCCAGCATGTAGGCGCGCTCGAGGCGCTCGAGCCGCGGGTGGGCGAGGTAGAAGGGAATCGCGACGCCGGGGACCCCATCGGGGGAAAACCACTCGTCCGAGAGCCAGAAGTGCGCCCGGAACGACGCCAGGCCCCGCGCGTCGAGCTCCTGTTCCAGCGCCGCGATGCGATCGGCCAGGACGCTCTGTTCGATCGTCACGCCGAGCTGGGACATCCGGAGGTCGAGGAGCTTCTCGTCGGGCCAGTCGTCCCACTCCTCAGGCGGGATGACCGGGGGTTTCGGCATCCCTTCAGTCTATCCCCGTAGCCCGCAGCCCATCTCTTGTGGTATACCCGACAGGCTATAATTCCCAGCATCGTCGAGACTTCGCGCCCGCGGGAACCGGGAGCATCAGGAGCGATTGCTTATGAAATCCGTGTGTCGAATCGCGTGTGTGGTGACGCTTGCGCTGCTGAGCGCGACCACCCTCAACGCCCAGCAGCCGGCCCCTTCACAGGCCCCGGCTCCCAAGCCGGAACAGAAGCCGGAACCCAGGCCCGACCAGCCGCCCGATCAGCCGAAGTACGAGGAGACGGTCGTCGTGTCGGCATCGCGGACCGAAGAGAAGCTGATCAACGCGCCGGCGACCATGACGGTCATCGGCCCCGCGACGATCCAGAGCGCCCCGACCCAGAACTTCGCCGAGCTCCTCCGTACCGTGCCGGGCGTCAACATCACGCAGGTCTCGGCACGCGACATTAACGTCACCTCGCGCGGGGCCACCGGCACGCTCTCGACCGGCACGCTCGCGCTCCTCGACGGCCGCAGTCTCTACCAGGACTTCTTCGGCTTCGTCATGTGGGATTTCCTTCCGGTGAACCTCAACGAGATCAAGCAGATCGAAGTCATCCGCGGTCCGGCCTCGGCCGTCTGGGGCGCCAACGCGCTCAACGGCGTCGTCAACGTGATCACCAAGTCGCCGCGCGAAATGCAGGGCACGAGTGCGATCCTGGGCATCGGCGGATTCGATCGCCCGTCGGGCAGCACGGGCGCCAGCTCGGGATCCGGCACGCTGTTCTACATCAGCGGCACGCACGCCCAGGCCGTCAACGATCGCGTCGCGTTCAAGATCTCGGCGGGGGGCTTCACGCAGGATCCCTATGGGCGTCCGGCCGGCGCCATCCCGTGCGATCGTGCGGAGGTGTGCACGGTGTTGCGCAAGGACTTCCCGGGGTTCAGCAACCAGGGGACCGCGCAGCCCAAGTTCGACGCGCGGGTGGACTACGACCACCCGGATGGCCGGAAGCTGACGTTCTCGGGCGGCGCGGCCGGCACCGACGGCATCATGCACACCGGCATCGGGCCCTTCGACATCAACCGCGGGACCATCATGGGCTACGGGAAGATGAGCTTCTCGAACAAGGGGTTCCGCGCCGGTGTGTTCACGAACGTCCTGAACGGCGACGCGGCGAACCTGCTGACGACGGACGCGTCGACTCCGCCCAGGCCGATCGGGTTCAGCTTCCTCACCAAGACGATTGACGTCGAAGCGTCGAACGTCCAGGCCTTCAACGACACGCACGTCCTGACGTACGGCGGCAACCTGCGCTTCAACACCTTCAATCTGTCGATCGCGCCCAACGCGCAGAACCGTACTGAAGGCGGCGGGTACATCCAGGACGAGATTTTCCTGTCGAGGATGTTCCGTCTCGTCGGCGGCGTGCGGGTGGACCGCTTCGACTATCTCGACGACTTCGTGTTCTCCCCGCGCGTCACCTTCATGGTGAAGCCGCAGGAGAACCACACCGCCCGGTTGTCCTACAACCGCGCCTACCGGTCACCGTCGGTCATCAACAATTTCCTCAACGTCACCATCGCGGAACCGATTGACCTCACGCCGTTCCGGGGGCTGAACCCCGCGGTCAACGGCCGGATCTATCCGCTGCCGATTCAGTCGGTCGGCAACCAGGACCTGAAGGAAACCTCCGTCGACGCCTATGAGCTCGGCTACAGCGGCATCGTGGCGCAGGGCCGCGCCATCGTCTCGGCGGCTTTCTATGTGAATAAGACGAAGGACGACATCTTCTTTACCGAGCTCACCGCCCAGCGCTATACCGCGGCCAATCCGCCGCCCAACTGGGCGTTCGGCCTGCTGCCGCCCCAGGTGATTGCCGCTGTTCCCGGGGCGTCGTTCCCCGCGAGGTTCACCTATCTGAACTTCGGCGAGACGACACAGAAGGGCGTCGAGCTGGGCGTGAACTCGACGCTGAACCGGTACCTCGGCATGTTCGTGAACTATTCGTATCAGGCGACGCCGACGGCGAACTTCGCCCTGGCGGAGCTGAACCTGCCGGCGAAGAACCGCTTCAACATCGGGTTCAACTTCAGCCGGAGCCGCTACCTGGGCGACCTCAACGTCACCTATTCCGACAGCGCGTTCTGGCAGGACGTCCTCGACGACCGGTACCACGGCACGACCGAGTCCTACACCCTGGTCAACGGCGGCTTCGGCGTGAAGTGGATGAACAACCGCCTCACGACGGCCGTCAAGGGCACCAACCTCGCCAACCAGACGATCCAGCAGCACGTCTTCGGCGACATCATCAAGCGGCAGGTGGTGGCGGAGCTCAGGGTGAATTTCTGAATTGTGGAACTGGGTAATCGGGTAATTTCAACCACCCGATTACCCGATTGCCCGAGTACCGGATCACTCAAGTACCCGATTCCCGACCAGGGGACGCACGTTGGCCATCGTGCGTCCTAACTAAATGATCTCCATGAAGGGCGGCGGCGTTCGCGGGATGCGCGGTGGCGGCGGCCGGGAAGGCGCCGGCCGCTCGGCCGTGGCCGCCCGGACCGACGACCCCGCGCAGAAGAAGAAAGTCAACTATTCGAACGCGTGGCCCGAAGCGAAAGCCCTGGTCCTGGCGCATCGGGGGCGTTTGGCTATCGGGCTGGCGCTGATGCTGGTGAACCGCCTCGCCGGCCTCGTCCTTCCCGCGTCCTCAAAGTACCTGATCGACGACGTCATCGGCAGGCGGCAGGCCGATCTGCTGGTGCCGCTCGCCCTCGCCGCCGGAGCCGCGACGCTGATCCAGGCGGTGACGTCGTTCGGGTTGTCGCAGGTGCTCGGCGTCGCCGCGCAGCGGGCGATCACCGACATGCGCCGCCGGGTGGAAGCGCACGTCGCGCGGCTGCCGGTCCGCTACTTCGACTCCACGAAGTCGGGCGTCCTCATCTCGCGGATCATGACGGACGCCGAGGGCATCCGGAACCTCGTCGGCAACGGGCTGGTGCAGCTCGCCGGCAGCATGGTGACGGCCGTCCTCGCGCTCGCGTACTTGTTCTACCTGAACTGGCTCCTGACGCTCGCCAACATCGTCGCGCTGGGCACGTTCGGGTTCGCGATGGCGACCGCGTTCAAGCGGCTGCGCCCGCTGTTCCGCGAGCGCGGGAAGATCAACGCCGAGGTGACCGGGCGCCTCAACGAGACGCTCGGCGGCATCCGCATCGTCAAGACCTACACCGCCGAGAAGCGCGAAGAGCTGGTGTTCACCAAGGGCGCGCACCGCCTGTTCCGCAACGTGGCCAAGTCGATCACCGGCGTGTCCGCCATCACCGCGTTCTCGACGGCGATCATCGGCATCATCGGCGTCATCATGATCATCGTCGGCGGGCGCTCGATTCTGGCGGGCGAGATGACGATCGGCGAGTTCTTCAACTACATCCTGTTCACCGGGCTGCTGGCGGCGCCGGTCGTGCAGATGGCCTCCATCGGGACGCAGATCAGCGAAGCGTTCGCCGGCCTCGACCGCATCCGCGAGCTGCTGCAGATGACCACCGAGGACCAGGAGGACGCGTCGAAGCCGCGGATCGGGGAGATTGCCGGCGAGGTGGCGTTTGACGACGTCAGCTTCGAGTACAACCCCGGGACGCCGGTGCTGAAGCACGTGACCTTCCGCGCGCCGGCCGGCACGACGACGGCGCTGGTCGGGTCGAGCGGCTCGGGCAAGAGCACGCTCATCAGCCTGGTGATGGCGTTCAACCGGCCGCTCGGCGGACGCATCCTTGTCGACGGCAAGGATCTCTCGACCATGCGGCTGCGCGACTATCGCCAGCAGCTCGGAGTCGTCCTGCAGGACAACTTCCTGTTCGACGGGAGCGTCGCCGATAACATCAAGTACGGAAAGCCCGACGCGACGCTCGACGACGTCAAGCGCGTGAGCCGGGTCGCCCATGCCGACGAGTTCATCGAAACCTTCGAGCACGGCTACGACACGATCGTCGGCGAACGCGGCGTGAAGCTGTCGGGCGGGCAGCGCCAGCGCGTGTCGATCGCCCGCGCCATCCTCGCCAATCCCCGGATCCTCGTCCTGGACGAGGCGACGTCGAGCCTGGACAGCGAGAGCGAGGCGCTCATCCAGGACGGCCTGAAGTCGCTGCGCCTGGGGAGGACGACCTTCGTCATCGCGCACCGGCTGTCGACCATCCGCAGCGCCGATCAGATCCTGGTCCTCGAGCACGGCGAAATCGTCGAGCGCGGCACGCACGCCGAGCTCATCGCCCTGCGCGGCCGCTACCGGACGCTGTACGACAAGCAGTACAAGTTCGAAGCCGACCAGTTCATCAACCCGGGCGAGGACTTCACGCCGGACCTTGGGGAAGCGAAGATACCGTCGACGCTTCGTTCGAACGACGCGCTCTAGCGAAGAGAAACACAGAGGCACAGAGCTCACAGAGACGCACAGAGGCGGCGGCGTTTGTGCTCGTGCCCTTCATCACGATTCTCATCAACTCTCCGCCCTCGGCTTTCCTGCGGCCTCTGCGAGCGCCGGCCTATAAAACCGGCCGCCACCAGCCGGGCTCGCGTGCCGCGCTACGCGCGGCGGCGGGACGTGAGGTCCCGGACACAAGCAGCCGCAGGCGGACGGTTGGCTGCTTGAGTCCGGGATC
>JANOJK010000576.1:0-2944 GCA_031408165.1 Acidobacteriota bacterium
GCCCGGCTCGGCACATGCGGAACAGGGGCCGCGAGGCGCTGAACCCGCGGCTTCGCAGCCAGTCGGTGAACCCGGTGTGCCGGTCGAACGCATCGACGACGACCGCCTTGCCATCCGCCGCGACGAGCGACGGGCCCACGAGCGCTCGCGCGGTGTCATCGTCCGCCGCCACCACTGGGCCAATCTGATCGAAGAGACGCCCGGGACGCCCGAAACAGTATTGGGCGCCGGCGTCCGTTTCGATCACATGCGCGTACTGGCCGGCGCCATCGAGCGCCCACTCGAGGAGGACACGCCGCGGAGCGCCGAAGATCCGATCATCCAGTGCGGTCACGACCGGCAGATCGGCGGCGGTGAGACGACGAACCTGAGCCGACGCGAGGTCGGGAGTCGGGTCGGCAGGGGGCCGCGACGGCTCAGCCACATGACGCGTCAGCATAGCCTCATCTTCGAAGCCGTATCGCCGATAGAGCGGACGCCCGAGCGGCGTGGCGTCCAGGCGGATCGGCGTCTCGGAAGGCACTGCACCCATCGCCGCTTCCAGCAGTCGCGCGCCGACGCCACGGCCGCGCCAGCCCGGATCGACGAGCATCATCGCAATCCAGCCGAACGTGCCGTAGTCGATGCCGATCGCGGTGCCGATGATCCGGCCGTCGTCGATCGCGGCAAAACTGCCCTCGGGCGCGAGCCGCAGGAGCATGCGCCAGTCCGCGAGGCGCTGATTCCAGCCAGCCGCGGCGCTCAGCCCGAACGCCTCGTCGAGTTCGTTCGTGGTCAACAACCGGATGACAGGATCGGCCGCTTCCATCGTGGGCACTGTATCGCGTTCCTGGCGGGTTCTGGACCTCCCGGAAGCGCCGGCGCGAGTTCCCGATGAGTGGCTCTCCACGACGTTCGATTCGGGCGTTCGGCCTTGACGTCAGCCGGGCGCGTCGGGCACTCTGCAGCGGATGATGGCACGGGTCAGCGCGAGTATCGTGCTCGCCTCGGCGCTCGCGGTGCCGGCTGCCGCGCCGCAGCCATCTGCGGTCCGCGTCTGGACGGCGTCGATCCGGTTACCGACCTACGCCGAGGGCCCCGCGAACCCGAACCCGCCCTTCGATCTGTTCACGTCCGGCAGATTCAACTATCCCTACCCGATCCGGGACGCGCTCACCGACACCCGGGAGGACGTCACCTGGCGCACCCTGCACCTCGAGAACGAGTATCTGCGCGTCACGGTACTTCCCGATCTCGGCGGCCGCATCTACAGCTGCGTCGACAAACGGACCGGCCGCGACATGTTCTACGCGAACACGGCAATCAAGAAAGCGCTGATCGGATACCGCGGCGCGTGGGCGGCGTTCGGCGTCGAGTTCAACTTCCCGGTCTCGCACAACTGGGTGTCGATGTCGCCGGTCGATTTCGCGACGGTACAGCAACCCGACGGAGGCGCATCGATCTGGGTGGGCAACACCGACCAGGTGTACGGCTCGCGCTGGCGTGTGGAACTGAGTCTGCAGCCGGGACGCGCCGTCCTCGAGCAGAAGGTCGATCTGTACAACGCGAGCGACGTCCGGCACCGGTACTACTGGTGGAGCAATGCGGCGGCGCAGGTCTGGGACGACTCGCGGCTCGTCTATCCGACCGAACTCATGGGCACGCACGGCTTCACGCGCATCGAGCCCTGGCCGATCGATCAACAGGGCCGGGACATGAGCGTCATCCGCAATCAGGCGAATGGCCCGGTGTCGCTCTTCACCTACCGCACGCGCGAGCCGTTCGTGGGTGTCTATCACCCGCGGACGAACAGCGGCACGGTCCACGTCGCATCACCGGCGGAGCTGCCCGTCCACAAGGTGTGGTCGTGGGGCGCCGACCGCGACGCCGCAACGTGGCGCACGGCGCTCTCCGACGACGACAGCGCCTACGTCGAGCTGCAGGCGGGGCTGTTCCGCAACCAGGAAACCTACGCGTTCCTCGAGCCGCAGGAATCCGTGCGGTTCACGGAGAACTGGCTGCCGGTCCGCGATCTTGGCGGCATCACCCGCGCCACGGTCGACGCGGTGCTGCACATGGAACGCGCGGACACCGGGCGCATGCGGCTGGCGCTGGACGTCACGCGCGAGATACCGGGGGCGAGGCTGCTCGTCACGCACGAAGGGGCGTCGCTGGTCGACACGACGATCGCGCTGTCTCCTCGAGAGGTCTGGCGCGCCGAGGTCAGCGTCGCGACGGCCGATCCGGCCACGTTTCGCGTGACAGACCGGGCCGGCCGGGAGGTCATCGCGCATCGCGAGAAAACGTTCGATCTCACGCCCGCGTCACAGGTGCGGCTCGGTCCTCCGCCGGCGCGGGTGTCTCCGTCGCGTCCGCGCTCCGCAGCGGAGCTCGTGGAGGCCGGACACATCGACGAGCTCGAAGGACGCCGGCTGTCTGCCATGGCAATCTACAGGGCCGGCCTGGAGCAATACCCCGGGGATCTTCAGCTGCTCAAGGCGGCAGGCCGCCTGGCCGTCGCGCTCGGCTGGCCCGAGGCGGAACAAGACGGCAATGCCGTGACGTGGCTGGAGGCGGCGCACACGCGTCATACGACGGATTTCGAAGTGCAGTATTACCTCGGGCTGGCGCTGGCGGCCAGCGGACGCGCGGCGGAGGCGCGGCCGTACCTCGAATCCGCGCAACGGTTTCGAGCGATGCGCGCGGCTGCGAGCGTCCAGCTGGCTCGACTCTCGGCGAGAGAAGGGAACCTGCCTGCCGCGCTGCGGCAGATCCAGGTGGCAGCCGCGGAGGCGCCCCGCGCGGGGGCAATCGGCGGCATCGAAGTCTCGTTGCTGCGGCACCTCGATCGCGCATCCGAGGCTCGCGAACGCGTCAGGCACTGGCTGGCCATCGATCCGGCGAGCAGCCTCCTCCGCTACGAGTCGACCCTGGCCGGCGAACCGGACGAAGGCCTCTGGCTGCA
>JANOJK010000598.1:0-1766 GCA_031408165.1 Acidobacteriota bacterium
TCGCCTCTGGCAGGGGGCCGACATGGCGGGCCTCGGCGTCGCCTCGTTCGGCCACGTGAACGGCGTCCACCTCCAGAACAAGGACACGTGGGAAACCTACAGCGACGCCGTCGACCGCGGCGAGCTGCCGCTGGCCCGGGCCTACCGTCCGACGGAGGATGAGCGGATGCGGCGCGAGCTGGTCCTTCAGCTGAAGCTCGGACGCCTGAGTCCCGCGTACTTCGCGGACAAGTACCAGGCCGACATCCTCGGGCAGTTCGCGGACCAGTTCGCTTCCTTGCGCGCCGAAGGCTACCTCGCGCGGGCGGAGCCCGACGAGGTCGCGCTTTCGCGCGACGGCCTCCTGCGCGTAGATTCGCTGCTCCCGCGCTTCTTCAAGCCCGAGCACACCAACATCCGGTACACGTAACAGAGTTGCTGAGGACAGCGCCACGGTCTTTCTCAAAGGCAGAAAGACACGAAGACACTAAGGAAAGAGATCTTCGTGCCTTTGTGCCTTGGTGCCTTCGTGTTGAAATCGTGAAATCGTTAGATCGTGAAATCGTGAAAAGCGAACACACCATCAGACGCCGGGTCCAGTTCTACGAAACCGACGTGGCCGGCATCGTCCATTTCAGCTGGTTCTTCCGCTACATGGAAGAAGCCGAGCACGCGATGTGGCGGGAGGCGGGGCTGAGCATCCACCCCGAGCACTCCGACATCGGCTGGCCGCGCGTGGGTGCCGCGTGCGAGTTCCACCGCGCACTGAAGTTCGAGCAGGAACTCGACGTGACGATCCGCATCACCGAGATCACGAAGCGGACGATGAGCTATGCCTGTCAGATGATGCAGGATGGACAGCGAATCGCCACCGGCACGCTGAGGATCGCGTGTGTGTCGAAGCTGCCGGACGGGACCATGAGATCGGCCGAAATCCCTGAGGATATCGCCCGGCGTTTCACGCCCTCCGAAACCCCAACCACCCGCCTTCCCCCGGAGCTTCGGCGGGCAGGCTCACCTCCAGCCGCTGAATGAGCACTCCAGACGTCGTCGTCATCGGCGGGGGACCGGGTGGCTCCACCGTGTCCACGGTCCTCGCGCAGCAGGGCCTCCACGTGGAGCTCTACGAGCGCGAGACCTTCCCGCGGTTTCACATCGGCGAGTCGCTGATCCACGAGACCTACTGGGTGCTGAAGCGCCTCAACATGCTCGAGAAGATGCAGAAGAGCCACTTCGTGAAGAAGTTCAGCGTCCAGTTCGTGAACGCCGTCGGCAGGCAATCCGCCCCCTTCTACTTCTGGGACAACAAGCCGCACGAATGCTCGCAGACCTGGCAGGTCGTGCGCAGCGAGTTCGACCAGATGCTGCTGGAGAACGCCCGCGAGCACGGCGTGAATGCGCATGAAGGCGTCCGCGTCATGGACGTCATCTTCGAGGACGGTAAGGCCCTGGGGGTGACGATCAAGGAAGCCGGCGGCACGCTGCGCGAGGTCCGCGCGAAGGTCGTCGTCGACGCCAGCGGTCAGAACGGGCTCATCGCGAACCGGCTCGGTCTCCGCGTGTGGGATCCGATCCTGAACAAGGGGGCGATCTGGACCTACTGGGAAGGAGCGTACCGGGATACAGGCAAGGATGAAGGAGCCACGATGGTCCTCCAGACCCCCGACCGGCAGGGCTGGTTCTGGTATATCCCGCAGCACGACAACATCGTGTCGGTCGGGGTCGTCGGGCCGTTCGACTACCTGTTCAAGAACCGCGGCAAGGACTTCGAGAAGATCTACGACGAG
>JANOJK010000606.1:0-2696 GCA_031408165.1 Acidobacteriota bacterium
CATGCGACCGAGCCCGGCTGCGCGGTCGTGGCCGCCGTCGCCGCCGGACTGCTGCCGACGGCGCGGCTCGAAAGCTATCGGAAGCTGCAGGGGGAGCAGGAGTTCCAGGCGGCGCTGCAGGACGAGCGCAGCCGCCTCGAATTGAAACGCCAGGGCAGAATCGGCGCCAAGGCGCTGCAGAAGCGGCTCAAGGATAAAGACCGTTTGTAGGGTGTCGTTGGTCGTTCGCGACGTGGTTCGCGACGTGGTTCGCTACGTCGTTCACTATGAGGCGGCCGGCGCGTCCGGCACGATCAGCAGGCGGACCGCCATCGTCGTGCCCTGTCCCACGCCGTCGCTGTGGACCGTGATGGTGCCGCCGCAGGCCTCCACCAGCTCGCGGACGATGGTCAGGCCGATGCCGACGCCGCGGGAGCGGCCCGACACGACCTGCGGTCCCTGATGGAACGGTTGAAAGACCTTGTCGACAAACTCCGGATCAATCCCGACACCCGTGTCTCGAACGATCATCTCGACGTGGTCATCCTTGTTCCGGACCGTGATGAAGACGTCACCGCCTTGCGGCGTGAACTTCAAGGCGTTGAGCAGCAGGTTCGACACGATTTGCCGCAGGCGCTGGTCGTCCGCGAGCACGAGGCGGAGCGGCCGGTCGACCGTGCAGTCGACTGTCACCTGATGGCTCAGACTCACCGGATGGAAGCTCGAGACCACATCGTCCACCACGGCGCAGAGATCGACGGGCCGCAGCTCGACATGGAGGGTGCCGGCCCGGACGCGGGAGAGATCGAGCAAATCCGACAGGAGGCGTTCCTGCGCGCGGGCGTTGCGGTCGATGGCTTCGTACGCCATCGGGATCTTCTCGGGGACGAGGCTGCTGGCGCGCAGCATCTGCACCCACCCCAGAATGCTCTGGAGCGGCTGCCGCAGGTCGTGCGTGATTTTGATGAGGAGGCGGTCCTGCGCGTCGCCTGAGTGCGGCGCGAGCCCGTGCGGTTGCTGCATGCGGAGCGCCGCGGCCGTGAAGCGCGACAGCCGTGACAGCAGGCGTGCGTCCTCGGCGTCGAACTGGCGGCTGAGCGTGTGCGCCACGATCCAGACCACGCCGAACGAGGCGTCGTCTGGCTGGCCCAATTCCACCATGAGCGTCTCGTAGATCTCGGGCGTGCCAGACGGGGCGATGTCGGTGAAGTGCCGCGCCGGCAGGTCGAACAATTGGGGAGCGGAAAGATCGAGGCAGACGCCGCACGCGCTCGCGTTTCGCGCGGCCACGGTACCCTTCAAGACGGCCAGGGGGCCCGCCGCGGCCACACACCGGATCACCTCTGTCCCGTCCGGTGCCTGCTCGAGCAGCGACACGCCCGCCGAGTCGGCCGCACAGCAGTCCAGCGCGAGGGCCAGCAACTGTTGCAGGATCATGTCCGGGTCGTCGGCGAGCAGCTGCGCGAAGCGATGGAGCGCTTCAGTCTCACAGGCAAAATCCGGCGGTCTGGCAGGCCGGTGCCAGAGATCACGCGTGATCAGGATGTCTTCGAGTGTCGTGGTCACTGTCGCAGGGGTGCCTTCCATCGAGGCCCTCCTGACCAATCAGCGGCGGCGGTCGGAACGCCGGCGCGTACCTCAGCCATTCTACCCCCGGAACGAACCGTGGGACGAAGAAGGGGACGGGTCACGGTTCGCGGTCGCGGGTGGCCCGAGGCGAAAGGTGTTCGCCGCCCGCCGCCATCCAGCCGCCGCTCACCGGAACCTCTCGTCCATCCTCCACCGGGATTGCGTATCCTCTCGTCGAGATGACCACCCACACCGACGTGCTGACCGTCACGGGCGCCCGCAAGACGTTCGGCCAGGTGCTCGCGCTCGACGGCGCCACCCTGTCGCTCCGGCCGGGAGAGCTCCTCGCGCTGCTCGGTCCCAACGGGGCCGGGAAGACCACGCTCATCCGCGCAATCTCCGGGCGCGTCCAGCTCGACGCGGGCGAGATCCGGCTGTTCGGAAAGGCTCTGGCCGGCAGGAAAACGCCTCCGGAGCTCGGGATCGTCCCCCAGGAGCTCGCCATCTACCCGTCGCTGACGGCACGCGAGAATCTCGAGGCGTTCGGGCGCCTGCAGGGCCTCTCGTCCGGCGACGTGGCCGCGCAGGTGAAGTGGGCGCTGGCCACGACCGCGCTGGAAGACCGCGCGGACGAGCCGGTCAAGGCGTTCTCCGGGGGGATGAAGCGGCGGCTGAACATCGCCTGCGGCGTCCTCCATCGCCCGCGAGTGGTCCTGCTCGACGAGCCGACGGTTGGCGTCGATCCGCAGAGCCGCGAGCGCATCTACGACATGCTTACCGATCTCACCACGGCCGGCGTGTCGCTGCTGCTGACGACACACCATCTGGAAGAGGCGGAGGCGCGGTGTAGCCGCACCGTGATCATCGATCGCGGCAAGGTGATCGCGGCCGGGACCATGCCGGAGCTGGTGGACCAGACCGTCGGCCGCCATCGGATCGTCACGCTCCGGATCGACGCGCCGATCGCGGCGCCACCGCCAGGCGTCGTCGTCGCGGCGGAGGACCCCCGGCTGCTGCGTGCGAAGGTATCGAACGTCGCGCGCGAGCTGCCGCCGCTGCTGAACGCGATCACCGCTCAGGGGCGGGAGGTCGAGGACGTCGAGGTCCGCGGCCCCAGTCTGCAATCGGTCTTCATCCATCTGACCGGA
>JANOJK010000623.1:0-2463 GCA_031408165.1 Acidobacteriota bacterium
CACGCCCATTCGTGTGGAACCGGAAATCACGGAAAGCTGAGGCGAATCATGGAACACAGCCCATACGGTTTGAGCGTCGCGCTCCCAGTCTCCTTCGACACCGCGGTGGCGGACGCCACGGCGGCCCTGAAGGCGGAAGGCTTCGGCGTGCTGACCACCATTGACGTGCAGCAGACGTTAAAGACGAAACTGAATCGAGACTTCCGCAAGTACGTAATCCTTGGGGCCTGCAACCCGTCGCTGGCCGACCGTGCCCTGCAGGCCGAGCTCGAGATTGGTCTGCTGTTGCCGTGCAACGTCATCGTCTACGAAACGGCCAGCGAGCAGAGCGTGGTCGCGGCCATGGCGCCGCTCGTCGCGCTCGGGATTGTCGGCGCCAATCCCGCGCTACAGGAGGTCGCGAAGGAGGCGGACGAACGCCTGCGGCGAGCATTGGCCGTGCTCGAAACGGCGGCCTCGACGTGAAGGGAAGGACAGCATGTTGACCGTACTCGGCGTTTTGGGCGGGTGGATCGTCTTGCAGTGGTGGGTCTTGCCGCGGCTCGGCGTACCCACATGAGCGGTACCTCACCCGCGCGTGTCGCGGGAGTCGAAACCCAACCCGGTACACAATGATGACTCGACTGCGTCAAAGACGAGTTGATTTCGAAGTGCACCGCGGTCTGTCCGTTTTCGCTCTCGGCGCGTTGCGCGAATTCGACGACAGATCGCGCGAACAGCCGTTGATTCACGACCTTGATGCTGGGCCAGCTCTTCAACGTCTTCAACGCGCGCTCGGACGAACGGAGCGCCTTCGGCGACATGTTCTCCAACCCCTGGGTGTGGGCCGCAGTCGCATTGTCGCTGGCGCTGCAGGCGGCGGAGCTTTACGTCCCCTTTCTCCAGAGCGCGTTTTCGACCACGGGGTTGACCGGGCCCGACTGGCTGCGGTGTGCGGCAGGTGCGAGTACGGTCCTGTGGGTGCGCGAGGTGAGCAAAGCCGTCAGGCGCTCGATAAAACGGCGTGTCTCTGCCCGATGAATCCGGCGTCCTGCGTCGTGGAGCGGTGAGCCGGCGCGGCGACGAGAGGCAAGCGTATGGTCACCTGCGTGCCGCTGCCTACACCGTCGCTGGCGACGCTCACGGCTCCGCCGTGCGCCTCCGTGAACTGCTTAACGAGCGCGAGGCCGATGCCGAGGCCCGCATGCGTGCGGCGGCTGCCCTGTTCCTGTTGTCGGAACATCTCGAACACGAAGGGCAGGAATTCCAGCGCGATGCCGTCACCGGTGTCGCGCACGCGCACGATGGCGTCATCGCCTTCTCGCGTGAGCGTGACCGTGACCGCCCCGCCGGCGGGCGTAAATTTCAGTGCGTTGAGCAGCACGTTCCTGAGGACTTGCTGCAATCGGTCGCCGTCCGCGTCTACGTACAGGGGGTCGGCTGCGTCGATGAACTGCACCGCGATGTCCTTCGCGAGAGCGCCGTCTACGACCGCCTCCAGCGTGGAGCGCACCTGGTCGTTGATACAGATGACTGCCAGATTGAGCGCCAGCTTGCCGCACGTGCTCCGCGTGAGCTCGAGCAGGTCTTCGACCATCCGAAGCTGGAAGACCGCGTTGCGCTTGATCACTTCCGCCGCGTGGACCACTTTGGGGTCGCTGTGCAGCTTGAGGATACAGGCCCAGCCGAGAATCGGGGTGAGCGGGTTTCGTAACTCGTGCGACAGGACCGCCAGGAATCCTTCCTTGACCGCGGCGATGGTGGTCAACTGCAGCGCCGTCTCCTCGGATTGCCGCCTGAGGTGATTTTCCCGCAGCAGCGTGTCGCCGAGCACCTGCAAGAGTTCTCCGTGCAGGACGAGCCGTCGCGTCGGGACCGGTTGGTGCCTCCGCGCCTCGTCCCATAGTTCCTGGAAGGGCGCGCCGGATGCGCGCGCAAGCCGCGCGATCGCCACGGGTTCACAAAACGTGACCAGCGCATAGCCGGCCACCGCGGCGCCGACAACGTGCCCGTCACGCACAAGCGAGACGCCGACCACCGCCAGGCCCGACGAGTGGATGATGACGACCGGGGGCCGGTTGTCGCTGGGTTGCGCGAGGCATGCCCGGACGCATTCGGCGAACACGCCGGGCTCGTAGCCGTGCTCCTGGAACGCCGCAAAGAGCGGCGTGGCCGGCATGGGCCCGCAGACGATCTGCTCGTCCGCGTCGTAGAGCGCGACGCTCAGATAGGTGACGGCGCCGAACTTTTCCAGCGCCGGCGCCCACACCGCAAAGTCGAACACGGTGTTCATGTGCCCCTTGCGGCGTCTACGTCGCGCCCGGATCCGGCTGCCGCGGGGGAATGCGCGACGTATCGATCGCACCCTCCAAAAGGATGATCGCCGCGGGGAATTCCGTCCGACCGGACCGAATCCAGCCCGCTGATACCCGTCTTGACGGCGATATCGAGGTCCGCCATCACCGTTTCCTCCTCCGCTCATCC
>JANOJK010000639.1:0-1714 GCA_031408165.1 Acidobacteriota bacterium
CTCGATCGACGCCGCCGACCTGGACGCCGGCGACGCGCCGGCGGTGCGCGCCGCGTTCGACGGCTTCGATCGCGTGCTCGGCGTCTTGTCGCTCCGCCGCGCCGAGGACCAGCGGCCGCCGGTCCCGGTCGAGGAAATCGACGAGCTCGTTCAGGCCCGCCGCGCCGCGCGCGCGGGACGCAACTTCACGGAAGCGGATAGAATTCGAAAGGACCTCGAAGCCCGCGGCATCCTGCTCGAAGACACCGCCACGGGCACCCGCTGGAAACGCAAGTAGCCACTGGCCACGGGCCACTGTCAGCTGTCAGCTGGCAACTGGTTACTGGCAACTGGCAGCTGGCGACTGGCAGCTGGCAACTGGCAACTGGAAACTGATCTAATGAAAGCCCCCGATATCAAGACGACGCTCCCAGGGCCGAAGGCCAGGGCCATCATCGATAAAGACGCGAAGTTCGTGTCCCCGTCCTATACCCGCGACTACCCGCTCGTCATCGCGCGGGGCCAGGGGGCGGTCGTGGAAGACGTCGACGGCAACGTGTTTGTCGACTGCGCCGCCGGCATCGCGGTGAACTCCACGGGCGTGTCGCACCCGGAGGTCGTCAAGGCGATCGCCGAGCAGGCGGCGAAGTTCATTCACATGTCGGGTACGGACTTCTACTACGAGCCGCAGGTCCGGCTCGCGGAGGAGCTCGCCTCGCTCGTGCCGATCGACGGCGACGTCCGCGCGTTTTTCGGCAACTCGGGCACCGAGACGACCGAGGCGGCGATCAAGCTGTCGCGCTATTACACGAAGCGGCCCAACGTGATCGGGTTCCTGGGTTCGTTTCACGGGCGCTCGCTCGGCGCGCTGGCGCTCACCTCGAGCAAGTCGATCCATCGGCGCGGCTTCGGCCCGCTGATGGCCGGGGTCTATCACGCGCCGTATCCCGACACCTACCGTTTCAAGGGCAGCGCCGACGCGTGCGCCGAGGCGTCGCTCTCGTTCATCCGCGATCAGATCCTGGTGCACCTCACCTCGCCCGACGAGGTCTGCGCCATCGTCGTCGAACCGATCCAGGGGGAAGGCGGGTATGTCGTCCCGCCGACGGCGTTCCTGCAGGGGCTGCGCGAGCTGACGAGGCAGCACGGCATGATGCTGGTGCTCGACGAGGTGCAGTCCGGCATGGGCCGGACCGGAAAGATGTTCGCGTCCGAGCACTTCGGCCTCACCGGCGACATCGTCAACATCGCGAAAGGGATCGCCTCGGGCCTGCCGCTCGGGATCACGTGTGCGCGCGCCGAGGTCATGAGCTGGCCCCCCGGCGCCCACGCGAGCACGTTCGGCGGCAACCCCGTCGCGTGCGCCGCGGCGCTCGTCACGATCAAGCTGCTGCGCGAGCAATACGTCCAGAACGCTGCGACAGTCGGCGAGCACATGATGAATGCGCTGCGCGCGATGCAGGACAAGCACGAGATCCTCGGCGACGTGCGGGGACGGGGGCTGATGATCGGCGTCGAGCTCGTGCGGGATCGCAAGACCAAGGAGCGTGCGGTGGACGAGCGCTACGCCATCGTCCAGGCCATGTTCAAGCGCGGCGTGCTGATCCTCGGCGCCGGGCGGAACGCGATCCGGTTCGCGCCCCCCCTGGTGATCACGAAGGACCAGGCGGATGCGGTCCTGCACCTGTTCGACGAGGCGCTCACCGAAGTCACCCAGGGACACGCCGTCGCGTAG
>JANOJK010000647.1:0-4155 GCA_031408165.1 Acidobacteriota bacterium
CTTCCGCGCCCGCACGTTGTTCACGAGCCGCCCCGCCGACACAAATCCCGACAACCATCCGGTCGAAGGCGTGACGTGGCAGGACACGCAGGCGTTCGTGAAAGCGCTGAACGCGAAGGAGAAGACCCGGACGTATCGCCTTCCGACTGAGTTCGAGTGGGAATACGCCTGTCGCGCCGGTGGATTGGGTCAGCAGACCTGGACCGAGATTCGCGCGCAAGCGGTGCTCGGCCTGGGTCTGCCCGGCCGAGGAGGCGGCGGCCGCGGCGCCCCTCCAGCGGCGCCGAGCAGCGAGCCGCAGCCGCCAGAAACGCTGGCGCAGTACACCGCGCGCACCGGCATGACCAACGAAGTCGGCAGCAAGACGCCCAACGCCTGGGGCGTGCACGACATGCTGGGCAACGTCTGGGAATGGGTGGCCGATCCTTACAACGGCAAGATCTTTCCCGATCCGACGCCGCCGAAGTCCGGGTCAGTGCACGTGCTGAAGGGCGGCGGCTTCGCCTCGGACGTCAAGAACGCCATTTGCGCCACTCACAGCTTCGGACCCGGCGACCCCTTCGCCGTCGGCTTCCGCATCGTCAAGGATCTGCCGTGAAGATCATCATCGGCACATTGGTCATGGGTGTGGCGCTGAGCGCCAGCGCCCAACAGCTTCCGGCCGGAGGACGGGGCGGTCCGCCGCCCGGGCCGCCGATCGACGCAGCCGCCGCGGAGCGCGGCCGGCTGTTCTTCGCACAGACGTGCAGCTTCTGTCACGGGATCGATGCGCGCGGAGGCGCCGAGGGGGGATCCGACCTCACGCGTTCGCCGATCGTCCTGGCCGATTCGACCGGCGGGCAGCTTGGCCAGTTCCTGCAGGTCGGGCGACCCGACAAGAAGATGCCGGCGTTCCCGCTGCCGCCGGCCCAGGTGATCGATCTCGCGATGTTCCTGCGATCGGCCGCGGCTGCCGGCGGTCGCGGCGCGGCCGCCATCGTGGTCGGCGAGGCAAAAGCTGGTGAAGCCTTCTTCAACGGTGCCGGCAACTGCACGAAGTGCCACTCGATCACCGGCGATTTGAAAGGCATCGGCCTGAAGTATCCAACAGCGGCCTTGCAAGGGCGGCTCGTGCTCCCGCGTGGCCGGGGCGGGTACCCGGGACGAGGCTCCGAGATCGCCCCGTTCCGCTCGGTGACGGTGACGCTCCCGTCGGGCGAGCGCTACGCGGGCACGCTCGTGTCGGTGTCGATCTTCGCCGTGACGCTCCAGGACGCGTCGGGCGCGCGTCGTACCTTCACCCGGAATGAGGACGTACCGAGGGTCGAGATTACGGACCCGCTTCAGGCGCATCTCGACCTGATGACCACGCTGACGGACAAGACGATGCACGATCTGACCGCGTATCTGGTGACACTCCGATGATCCGCCGATCCTTCACGCTCCTCGCCATCGTCACCGCACTGACCGCGGCCGCGTTTGCACAGAGCGGCGTGGGTGACTCGTGGCCGACCTACCACGGAGACTTTTCCGGCAGGCACTTCAGCACGCTGAAGCAAGTGACCACCGCGAACGTGAAAACCCTCTCCCTCGCCTGGGTCTTTCGCACGACGGGGTCGACGCAGGGTGCCGTGCTTGGCGGACCCGGTGGCGCAGCTGTCGCCGGTGCCGCGCCTGGCGGCGGCCGCGGCGGCCCTCAGCCACCTGCGCCGACGATCAAGGCCATCCCGCTGATGGTCAACGGCGTGCTCTACCTCTCGACGCCGAATCACGTCTTCGCCGTCGACGCGCGCACGGGCGAGCGGATCTGGCACTACGTGTGGCCGGGCAACAACGCCATCGGCAACCGCGGCCTCGGCATGTTCGGCAACTGGCTCTACGTCGCCACGCCCGACAACAGCATCATCTCGCTCGACGCCGCCACGGGGAAGGAGCGCTGGAGCAAGAAGATGGTCCCGGCGACAGCGGTCAACTTCACCACCTCGGCGCCGGTGGTCATCCGCAACCACGTCATTGTCGGCATCGGCGGGGATGGCGGCGGCAGCCAGAGCTTCCTCGAATCCCTGGATCCGGAGACGGGGGCGTCGCAATGGAAGTGGCTCACCACGCCGGGAAAAGGGGAGCCGGGGATCGAGACATGGCCGAGCCCCGAGGTCGCCGCCCTCAGCGCCGGCGCGCCGTGGCAGCCGCCGACCTACGATCCGGCCTTGAACCTGCTCTACGTCACGACGGGGCAGCCGACACCGACCTACAACGGGAAGGGCCGCGAGGGGGACAATCTCTACACGTGTTCAGTGGTGGCACTCAATCCCGATACGGGAAAGATGGCGTGGTACTACCAGTTCTCGCCGCACGATACGCACGACTGGGACGCGACACAGGTGCCGGTCCTGATCGACGCCATCTACCAGGGTCAGCCGAGGAAGCTGCTGGCGCAGGCGAATCGCAACGGCTACTTTTTCCTGCTGGACCGGACGACCGGAAAGAACCTGTTGATCTCGCAGTTCGCCGCGTCGAACTCCTATCTCGGTGCCGACAACGGCCGCCTGGTTCCCAATCCGGCGAAGGAAGGTTCCCCCGGCGGCGCGCTGGTCTTTCCGGACTCGGACGGCGCCGCGAATTATCCCGCTCCGTCGTTCAGTCCGGACACGGGTCTCTTCTATGTCAACGCGACCGATGCCGCCAGCATCTTCTACCTGGCGAAGGACCCGACGCACCCGACCGGCTTTGGCCGGGACTCCGAATGGCACCTCGGTCTTTTCACCTCGCGGCTGGCCGCGATCGAGTATGCGACCGGCAAGATCCGCTGGCAGCGGAAGTACCCGGAGACCGCGGGCTTCTGGTCGAGCACGCATCCAGGGATCCTGACGACCGCGGGCGGCCTGCTGTTCAGCGGCGATCCCTCCGGCAACTTCATTGCTTTCGACGCCGCCACGGGCAAGCCCCTCTGGCACGCCCTTCTCGGCGCATCGCTCACCAACACGCCACAGACGTTTGCCCTCGACGGCCGGCAGTACGTGGTCGTGGCCGCGGGTGACTCGTTGTTCGGATTCGCGCTTCAGTAGCGGGTGGCGCGGTGGCATCTGGTATAGCAACCCGTATCTGAACGACTTGGAGGCGATCGTCAAATGAAGTTACTCAATACGAACCCGATCGTTCTGACCCTGGCGACCATCGGGTTGCTCTTGACGACGACGGCAGCGGCGCCGGTGCCGGCCGCGCCCCAGACGCCGCCGGCAGCGAGCGCCCCGCAAGCCCCTGGTGCGCCGGGCCGTGCGAACGCCCCGGCCGGGCAGCCCGGTCAGTTGCCGGGCGGTCGCGGTCGCGGCGGTGGTCTCTACCCGGCCCTCGAGACCGATGACACCACTGGATTCGTGTCGATTTTCGACGGAAAGACCCTGAACGGCTGGGACGGCGATCCGAGATTCTGGCGTGTCGAGAATGGGGAAATCGTTGGCGAGACGACCGCGGAGAAGGTGGTCACCCTCAACAACTTTCTCATCTGGCGCGGCGGGACGGTCAAGGACTTCGAGCTCAAGCTCGAGTTCCGCATGAACGGCACGAACAGTGGGGTGCAGTACCGGAGCGTCGAGTTGCCGGACGTGGGGAAATGGGTGCTGAAGGGCTACCAGGCGGATATGGACTTCACGGAGGGGTTCGTCGGCAACATCCACGACGAACGCGGCAGGTCGCCCGTCGGCGAGGGCCACGTCGTGCTGTCGAAGCGTGGACAGGTGACGCGCATTATCGACGGGCCGGCCTACAAGCTGGTCGGGACGATCGGGGACAGCACGCTGCTTCGCGGCGTCATGAACGTCAACGGCTGGAATCAGTATCACATCATCGCGCGCGGCCCGGTGCTGATGCAGTTGATGAATGGTCAGCTGATGGCTGTGGCGCTCGACGAAGACACCAAGCACGCGGTCGCTGAAGGCGTCCTTGGGTTTCAAATGCACGTCGGACCGTCGTTCAAGATTCAGTACCGAAACGTCATGTTGCGGAAGTTGTAGTCGGCCTGGCCGCGTTTGCCAGCGCAGCTGTTCGGCGCGATCAGCGATCGCGGCGAGAGGGGGACGTGACCAGTCCGAAGCGAGTGCCGCTCGCCGTGGGTCGGGAACGCGCTACCTGTAACCGCAAACGGCTCACGGCGCCACACACAAGATCACAATGATCACG
>JANOJK010000672.1:0-3654 GCA_031408165.1 Acidobacteriota bacterium
CTCGACGAGATGGTGAACGTCGCGCGCGAGATGGAGCGCCGGCACATGACGCTGCCGCTGCTCATCGGCGGAGCGACCACGAGCCGGCAGCACACCGCCGTCAAGGTCGCGCCCGAGTACACGCCGCCGACCGTGCACGTGCTCGACGCGTCACGCGTCGTGGACGTGGTCGCGAGCCTGATCAGCCCCGAGCGGCGCGACGCGTTCGCCGTGAGCAACCGCGAGGCGCAGGAGGCGCTGCGCGAGAGTTACCGGACGCGGAGCGAGCGTCCGCTCCTGCCCTACGACAAGGCGAAGGGGAACCGCCTGAAGTACGACTGGGACGAACACGTCACGGCCACGCCCTCGTTTGTCGGACGGAGGTTTCTGGACGACGTTCCCCTCGAGGAGATCGCGACGTACATCGACTGGACGTACTTCTTCTCCGCGTGGGAGCTGAAGGGCAGGTATCCCGGCATCCTGCAGCACCCTCAGTACGGCGAGGCCGCGCGCGACCTGTTCGCGAACGCGCAGGCGCTGCTGAAGAAGATCATCGACGGCAGATTGATCAGGGCGCGCGGCGTCCACGCGTTCTGGCCGGCGGTCGCAGACGGCGACGACATCGTCCTCTACAAAGACGAGGACCGGCGCGAGATCGTCGCGCGGCTGCCGATGCTGCGCCAGCAGGAAGTGCAGCCGGACAACCGGCCCAACCTGTCGCTCGCGGACTACATCGCGCCGAAGGGCAGCGGCGTGCCCGATTACCTCGGCATGTTCGCGGTCACCGGCGGCATCGGCGCGGAGGAGCTCGTGAAGCGCTTCGAGGCCGACCACGACGACTACAACGCGATCATGGTGAAGGCGCTGGCGGATCGCCTCGCGGAGGCGTTCGCCACCTGGCTGCACGCGCGCGTCCGCGACGACTGGGGCCATCCGGATCCGGCGACGACCGTGACCGACGATCTGCACCACGAGAAGCACCGCGGCATCCGGCCCGCCCCCGGCTATCCCGCCTGCCCGGACCACAGCCAGAAATTCGACCTCTTCACGCTGCTCCAGGCGCAGAAACAGGGGATGGCGCTGACCGAGTCGGCCGCCATGACGCCGGCGGCGAGCGTCAGCGGCTTCTACTTCTCGCATCCGCTGGCGAAGTACTTCAACGTCGGCCGCATCGGGCGGGACCAGGTGGAGTCGTATGCGCAGCGGCGTGGCATGGCCGTCGAAGAGGTCGAGAAGTGGCTGTCGCCGAACCTCTCGTACGAGCGGGCCGAAGCGGGCCTCAAATGCTGAAAAGGAAGCTGTGACGGTGCCCTGAAGACTTGCTATTATGTACAATTTGTCAATTACGTCATAAATGCGCATAATAGGGGGTCATGACCACCCTGGCCGCCACCGAGCTCCGAAACCACGGCGCCGAAGCGATCAACCGTGTCGCCTACGCAGGCGATCGAGTCCTTCTCCAGCGTCACGGAAAGAATGTCGCCGCGATCGTGTCGGTCGAGGATCTGGAGCTCCTGCAGGCGCTGGAGGATCGGATCGACCTTGCCGCAGCCCGGAAGGCCCTCAAACAGCGTGGCCGTGTGGCCTGGGACAAGATGAAGGCGGACCTGAATCTCTAAGAGCAGGAAACGGCCGAACGCGGAGCCGAAGACCTACGCCGTTCAACTGACGCCCGCGGCTGTCCGCACGCTGCGGGATCTTTCCCGCCAGGACCAGGTGCGCATCGGCGCCCGAATCGATTCACTTTCCAGGAACCCTCGCCCACCCGGTTCTGAAAAACTCAGGGGGGCCGAGGACTTTTACCGCGTCCGCCAGGGCGACTACCGCATCATCTACATCATCAAGGACGCCGCGCTCCTCGTCGTTGTCATCACGATAGGGCACCGCCGCGAAGTCTACCGGGGAAGGTAGCCGGAGGGCGTTGGGCGCCATGAACCGAACTGTCCGACCTGCGGAGTTTGCGGACTCCCGCGACGTTTCGCCTCGCTACCCCTGCCGTTCCCCTATACTCCCCAAAACACGAGGCGATTGTCGCCGGTGGGAGTAATCTAGCCTTTGGCCAACCATCCAAAGGTCCCTGCCGTCTGATACCCGGGGACGCCATGGTGTCCGTGATCACATGAAGCCCATATATTTCATCACCGTTCTGGCGCTCGCCGGAGCGGTCGCCGCCGGCATCTCCGGCGGCCTGTTTGCCCGCGCGCCCGAACAGGCCGGTGTGGACGCATCCGGCAAGGCCAGCGCCCTCGTCAAGCGCCAGGATTTCATCCGCGGCGTCCGGCTCAGTGGCACGGTCGAGGCAGTCGAGGCCACGACGATCACCGCGCCGAGGCTGGCCGGCCAGAACAACAGCACGCTGGTCATCACGGCGCTGGTGCGCGCGGGACAAGCCGTCCGTCCGGGCGATCTCCTCGTTGAGTTCGATCGCCAGGAACAGATCCGCAACTCGCTGGATCGGCAGGCCGAACTGAACGGCCTCGAGCAGCAGATCCGGAAGCGCCAGGCGCAGGAAGACGCCGCCCGCGCCGCCGACGACAGCGTCATGATGCAGGCCGGGAGCGCCGCCTCACGCGCGGAGCTCGAGATGCTCAAGAACGAGATGCTGCCGAAGATCAGGGTCGAGAAGAACACGCTCGCGCTCGAAGAGGCGCGGGCCAGGCTGACGGCGCTCAAGCAGACCTATGACCTCAAGCGCCAGGCCGCGCAGGCCGACATCAAGGTGCTCGAGATCCGCCGCGACCGGTCGGAGAAAGCGATGCGACAGGCGGCGTCGAACGCGGACCGGATGCAGATCAAGTCGCCGATCTCGGGCATCGCCGTCATCAAGACGACCTGGAAGGGATCGAACATGGCGGAGCTGCAGGAAGGGGACGAAGTCCGGCCCGGCGTGCCCGTCGTCGACGTCGTGAACCCGGCGACGATGAGAGTGCGCGCGCGCGTGAACCAGGCGGACGTCCGCGAGTTGAAGAAGGGGCAGGTCGTGCGCGTCGGGCTCGATGCCTATCCCGAGCTGGCGTTCGCCGGCGCGATCGCTCAGATTTCGCCGATCGGCGTGCAATCCTCGCTGTCGCCCAAGGTGCGCAATTACATCGTCCTCATCTCCGTGGAGGGGGCGCATCCGAACCTGATGCCCGACCTGACCGCCTCGCTCGACGTCGAGCTGTCGCGGTCGACGGGCGCACTCGTCGTCCCGCGCGACGCGGTGGCCTACGACGGCCAGCAGGCCTACGTCCGCGTGCAGCGAGGAAGCTCCTTCGAACGCCGCGACGTCCTCGTCGGCACCCGGAACACGCACGAGATCGTCGTCTCCGGCGGTCTCGCCGAGGGGACGGTCGTCGCGCGCAACGTGGCGGAGGGCGTGATTCGATGACGGCGCGGTTCGGCGGCCGGCGCACGCTCGGCGTCGTCGTCCTCGTCGCCGCGATAGCGATCGGCGGCTTTGCCCTGAGCACGCGCGCCGGCGCGGTGCCCGACGTGCCGACGGTGGCGGTGACGCACGGGGAGTTCGTCGATTATCTCCAGGTGCGCGGCGAAATCCGCCCCGCGAAGTCCATCGTGCTGGCCGCGCCGATGCAGGCGGGCGAGCTGCAGATTATGAAGCTCGCGAAGAACGGCAGCGCGGTGAAGGCCGGCGACGTGGTGGTGGAGTTCGACGGCACGTCGCTCCGGCAGCGC
>JANOJK010000728.1:0-10716 GCA_031408165.1 Acidobacteriota bacterium
GAGATCATCTACCTTGTGCCTCTTCTGCCTTCTGCCTTCTGCCTTCTGCCTTCTGCCTTCTGCCTTTGTTCAAGAAAACAGCGTAACCTGTCCGCCCGTGTGCCAGAACATAACCGTGCCGGTCGTGAACTCTCCGGAGCGGACACGCCCGATGAGGCCGGCCATCGCCTTCGCCGTATAGGTCGGATCGAGGAACAACGCCTCGTGCCGCGCGCAGAGTTCGATGGCGTCGATCGAGGCCGGGGTCGCGATTGCGTAGCCCTCGCCGACGAAGCGGTCGTCGATCTCGATCGGCCCCTCAGTCAGCACGCCTCGCGTGCAGCCGGCCAGCTCCTCGACACCCTCGAGGATCCGCCGGACTTCGCCCGCGATCGCCGGGGCCGGTTCGTCGGCGCTGATGCCGACGACGCGTGTGGAGAGGCCGTGCAGGCGGCAGCCCGCGATGATGCCCGCCTGGGTGCCGCCGGAAGAAGTCGCCAGCACGATTGCGTCGGGCGCGGCGATCTGCGCCAGCAGCTCCGCCATTGCGATCGCGTAGGCGGCGGCGCCGAGCGGCGTTGACGCACCGAGGGGAATGACGAAGGGCCGGCGTCCTTTGCTCCTCAGCTCGCCGGCGGCGCTCTCCATGGCGGGCGCGCGCTCCTCCCGTGAGCCGACATACCGCACCTCCGCGCCCAGCAGACGATCGAGCAGGGCATTTGCCGTCGGCTTCGCCAGCGGCACGCCGTTGGCGACGAGCACGCAGCCGAGTCCCATCCGCGCGGCCACGGCCGCCGTCGCCCGGGCGTGGTTCGACTGGAGGCCGCCGGTCGTGATGAGGGTATCGGCCCCCTGCGCCAGTGCCTCCGCCGCGACGAGCTGCAGCTTGCGGATCTTGTTCCCCCCGAATCCAAACGGAATCGCATCGTCACGCTTGACGATGAGAGTGGCGCCTGAACCGAGCGCCTCCCGCAGACGCGAGAGATCGTCGATGGGAGTGGGCGCAATCGCGAGCGGGATCCGCGGCAGCGCACGGAGCCGCTCCAGCGCGGCGTGTTGGACGCTCATCAGACACGTTAGTATAGAAGGTTGCAGAATCAGGGGAACTTCTCCTGAACCCCTGATCCCTGCGAGACAAACGTCATGAGCGTACTGGTAGAGCAGCTGACGAGCGAAAAGTCCGTGATCGCGGCCGAGCTGCGGCCGCCCCGCGCCGAGCTCGAGACCTCCGCGAGCATGGATGCGTGGATCGACACGTATCACGCCGTCCGCGGCCTCACCCGCGCGGGCACGTTCGTCTTCCTCACCGACAGCGCCGTCGGGATGAAAGAGGAAGACAACCTCCGGCACCTGGTGATCAATCTCGGCAGCGACGTCCCCCGTTCGCACGTCGTCCCCTTCCTGACGTGCAAGCACACGCCCGAGTACTGCCTGGCGTATGCGGATCGCGCCCGGCAGCACGGGTTCGAGTCGCTCGTGGTCCTGGGCGGCGACAAGCATGTCGGGCCACCGCGTTGCGTGGGGCACGCCTGGCAGCTCCGGCAGATGATCCGCGCCCGCGAGGCGGCGCTGGCGCTCGGCGGATGGGCCAATCCGCACGCGGACGCCGCCACGCAGGTCCAGCACCTGCTCGCCGACCGGGTCACGGCGGAGTTCTACCTGACGCAGATCGTGTCGCATCACAGCCGGCCCGCGGTGGAGCGCTTTCTGGCCGAAGCCGGACGCCGCCGCCTCGCGCTGCCCGGCATGTTCGGCGTGTTCTACTACCGCTCGGCGAACACGCGGACACTGGAGGCGCTGCGCGAGTTCCTGCCCGTTCCGATCGACGGGCTCCGGCGGGAGTTCGCCGAGGGAGGCACACCGGACTCGATCTGCGCGCGGTCCATTCGCGAATTGACCGCGTCAGGCGTCCGTCACTTTTACGTCAGCAATCTCCCGGTGGGTCGAGCCGCGGCCACGCTCGCGCGCGTACTGGAGCTGGTATAGAGCTAACATCTGCTGCATGGGCCACTTCCTGGACTCGGTGCCGCTCTCCGGCATCATCCGCATCCGCGACATGATGTACACCATCGAGGATCCGTTCCGCCTGGACCAGGGGGACGTGAGCTTCGACGCGCCCGACACCGTCAAGGACGCCATGCGCCGCGCGGTGGACGAGAACAAGAGCCATTACCTGCAGACGACGGGCGTGCCGCGGCTGCTTGACCTGCTCGCGGAGAAGCTCCGCACCAGGAACCGCATTCCGATCGGCAGCGCCGACGAGATCATGGTGACGACCGGAGGGATCCACGGCCTCTTCATCATCTGCCAGGCGTTGCTCGAGCCGGGCGACGAGGTCATCGTGCCGGATCCCGAATGGCCGCCCTGCGCGGGCAACATTCGGCTCGCGCACGGCGTGCCCGTTCCGTGCCCGCTGCACGAATCGCGCGGCTGGCGGTACGACCTCGACGAGCTGGCCTCGAAGATTACGCCCAGGACGCGCGCGATCTACATCAACTCCCCTGGCAACCCCACCGGTGGTGTCCTGACACGGGAAGACCTCCAGGGGATCGCGGCTCTCGCCGAGCGGCACGACATCTGGATCATCTCGGACGAGGCGTACGAGGATGTCGTGTTCGAGGGGGAGCACGTCAGCGCGGCGTCCCTCCCCGGCATGTATGAGCGGACGATCTCGTTCTATACGTTCAGCAAGACCTACGCGATGACGGGCCTGCGGCTCGGTTACGTCGCCGCGAAGGACGCGTCGCTCCGTGACCGGATGAAGAAGGCCCTCTTCTACACGGCGAGCAACGTCTCGTCGGTCGTGCAGTTTGGCGGCATCGGCGCGCTGGAGGGTTCGCAGGCGCGCGTCACCGAGTTCCGCGACGAGCTGAAGGCGCGCCGCGATCTGTTCTACCAGGGCATCCGACAGAGCGCGGGTGACGTCTTTTCCGGAGAACCGCCCAGGGGCGCGTTCTACGCGTTCCTGCGGATCAACCCTGACTGGGTTGCTCCCGCAGGCAAACCGGGCGAGTCTCTGTCCTGGACGATGACCGAGTACTTGATTTCGGAAGGGCGGATCGGGTGCGTGCCCGGAGTGGATTTCGGCGCGCACGGAGAGGGTTACCTGCGCTTCTGCTTCGCGCGGGACCGCAGGGAGCTCGCCGGCGCCCTGCAGTCGATGGGAACGCTGTTCAGCGCTCGCCGGTCTCGCCGCCCGCAAGGAACTCCAGCAGGAGCTCCGGGCTCGGCATGTGGCCCATGATGGACGTCCGCGGGCGGCTCCGCTGTCCGGCGCTGACGGCGCGCTCCGTCGCCTGGTCAGCTATTTGACGTGACGCCCGCCATCGACCCGAATCGTCTCCCCGGTGACGAAGTCGGTTTCGACCAGGAAGATCACAGCGCGGGCGATGGCCTCCACGCCGCCCCAGCGCCCGAGGGGCGTCGCGGCTTCCACCGCGAGCCGTTCTTCCTCGGTCGTCTCCGGGGGCGCGACGATCGGCCCTGGTGCGATCGCATTCACGAGGATTTGATCGCCGGCGAGCTCGAGCGCCAGCGCTTCGGTCAGCGCGATCACGCCTGTCTTGGCGACGTAGTACGGCAGGAAACCCGGATAGCGCGGGCGGCCGCTCGCAGCCACCCAATCCGAGAAGTTGATGATGCGCCCGCCGGCGCCACGGCGCATGTGCGGGACCGCTGCGCGCGCGCAGAGAAACGCCGCGCGCAGGTCGACGTCCACGACACGGTTCCAGGCGTGCTCATCCGTGTCATCGAACGGCATGGCGACGTACACGGACGCCATGTTCACGAGTACGTCCAGCCGGCCGAACGCCGCGGCCGTGCCGTCCACGAGCGCGCGGCACTCGTCGGGGTTGCCCAGGTTGGCCCTGGCAATGTGCGCGCGACGGCCCGACGCGGTGATGTCCGCGGCGGCGGCCTCGGCTTCCGCGCGTGAGCTGTTGTAGGAAAGGCCGACATCCATGCCGGCCGTGGCAAGCGCACGCGCCACCGCCGCGCCGATCCGCTTGCCTCCGGTAATGAGCGCCGCTCCGCCGGCGAGCTGCATCAGTCAGGCTTCAATCTTGCCGATGAGGACGAGGCCGAACCTGAGGCGGGTGCCGCCCGTAATCGGCACCTCCATCACGAGCGCCTGATGGCCGAGGTCGGTGGTGCGGAGGGTGAGCGCCGCCTCCGTGGCGACCGGCGGGTCCATGCTCCAGACCGCCGGATGGGATCCGCCGATCGTCTGCTTGGACAGATCGATCAGGCCGTCATGGTCGCGCCGCGCCGGATCGCTGTCCTGCGCCGCCGGAGACAGAAGGAGGAACTCGCGGAACGGGGAGACGCCGAGGTGATCGCCGTTTGCCGGCTGGATCCCGTAGCGGAGCGTATAGGCGCCCGCCCTGATCACGCGCCCACGGACGTCCCGGAAGTCCTTGTCGATCTTCACGGCGCCGGCGAGTGTACCTTCGGGAACGTCCGTCCAGGCCGCCGGCGCGGACTTCATGGGAAGCTCTTTCACCCACCAGAACGTCAGTGAATTGGAGCCGACGGTCGCTCTCACCCCCCCAGGCTCGAGCTTCTCCGCCACCGCTGGAGCCAGATCAGAGGGCACGGCGTCGGTATGTTTCGTTCCCGAGAGATCTGGCGCGGTCTGATTCTGATAGAGGAAGAGCGAAAGCAACAGGGGGAAGAGCATGCGTTATGTGATGGCTGCCCTTCGTCAACCAGAGGACTATTTGAGTTCGAAGGCGCCGTAGAACGACGCGCGCTTGTCGCCCATGGACCACTGCGTTCCGAGCGACGAGCCCGACCACGCCTCGGCTGTCGTGTGCCCGAGCGCCGACTGCGTCGTCGCCGCCAGCGGCGTGAACCACTGCATCGCGCCGCAGTTCGGCGAGTGATCCATCTTCGTGGCGACGTCGAGCGAGGCTTCGCCGGCGGTGACGGCGAGGCGATCGGCGGTGCGGCTGAAAGAGATCGGGACGGCCTTGACGTCGACGACGTCGCGGAGCATCGCCGGCGCGAGCGCGCGGGCCATGGTGACGAGGGCGGCGCGCTGGGTCGGGGTGGCGCGCGCGTCGACGCGAATGGCGCTGCGAACCTTCGTCGGGGCGGCGCCGCCGACCTCGTGCGTGCTGAGGTTGTTGTCGCCGGCGACGACCGCGACGATCGACAGGCCGTCGAGCGCGACGCCGTCGACCTGGCCACGCCCCACGCGCCACGCGAGGATGGCTTCGCGGCCGGCCGCTTCCCCTTCGCTGCCCATGATGCAGCCGCCGGCGAAGACCTCTGCGGTCCGCGCCTCGACGTAGTCGCCGGAAATCGTGGTCGGGCCGCTGGCGGCGGCAAGGCCGGCGGCCGCAAGAACGAACGCCGCCAGAGTCAAAGCTGTGTTGCGCATTGGTACCTTTCAGCGATCTTCCGCCTGAAGGCGAAAGCTATCGGCAATCAGAATGGCGGAGCCACCGGAAGCGTCGTTCCGTCTCCTATTTTAACCTGCCCTGTGGCTTCTTGAAAACTGCCCTGCAGCTTCCGCCGTCGGTCGGGGAACCTTAGTGCTCGCAGCAGCCGCGGCCGGCGGCGCACACCTCGGCTGTAACGGGCAGCCCATCGGGCCCGAATGCGGTCTGCGTACAAGCGCACCAGAACGCGGTCGCCGCGATCGGGTCCCGGTAGGCGCTCAGCTCTTCTTCGGAGTGCGAGTCGGCGTGGGCGTACATGCCCTTGTGCCGGAGCTTCCCGCAGTGCACGGGGGTGACGTGACGAGAGGCCAGTGGATTCATACCCAGTTCACCTTCATCCCTGCGGCCTTCATGATGGCGCGCTTGACGGCGGTCCGCGCAATCTGGACCTTGTAGCCGTTCTGCGTCATCGGCTTCGCGCCGGCGATGGCGGCGTCCGCGGCCGCCATCGCGGTCTGCTCGGTGATGGCCTTCCCGACGAGCGCCTGCTCCGCCGCCTGCGAGCGCCACGGGATGGGCGCGACCGCGCCCATGACGATCCGCGCGCCGCGCACCGTCGATCCGTTCATGTCGAGCACCGCCGTCGCCGCCGCGAGCGGCCAGTCGTGCGACTGCTTGAAGCGGACTTCGTAGGTCGCGCTCTTCGCCGCGCCGGGGGCGGGAAGCATGACGTGCGTCAGCAGCTCGTTGGGCTGCAGCACGGTCTCGCCGAAGATATTCCGGTCGGGCATGACGTAGTACTGCTCGGCCGACAACTCCCGCTCGCCCGCGGGCCCGACGACGCGGAACTTCGCGCCGAGCGCCACCGCCGGTACCGCGAGGCTCGACGGATGGATGATGTGGCACGGGCCGTCGCCGAAGATGGCGTGGTACTGGTTCTCGCCGTCCACCGCGAAGCAGCGCGAGCCCCCCTTCTTCAGGCACTCGAACTCCTCGTTGCGGAAGTACCAGCAGCGGGGACGCTGATTCAGGTTGCCGCCGACCGTGCCGGCGTTCCGGATCTGGGGCGTGCCCACTTCCTCCGCCGCCTGCGAGATGGCCGGATACAGCCGCACGACATCGGCATGGGCCGCAAGGTCCGCAAGCGTGACCGCCGCGCCGATGCGCAGGCCGCCGTCCGGGGACTTCGCGATGGACTTGTCGAGGTTCTTGACGTTGACGAGCCGGTCGGGCTGCGCGATGTAGTCCTTCATCAGCGCCAGCAGGTCCATGCCGCCGGCGAGGGGCAGGAACTTGCCGCGATCGGGACCGAGCGCCGCGATCGCCTCTTTCTCGTTCGCCGCGTTGACGTAAGCAAACGGCTTCACAGCGTCCCTCCCGCGCGCTCCTGCTTGAGCGCCGCCAGCACCGCATCGGGTGTCACGGGCAGCTTCCTGATGCGCACCCCCGTGGCGTTCGAGACCGCGTTGGCGATCGCCGCGGCGGTGGAGATGATTGGCGGCTCGCCGAGCCCGATGACGCCGCGTTCCGGCTGATCGACGAGCGTGACGTCGATCACCGGGATGTCGGACACGCCGGGCAGCAGGTACCACTCCATGTTGGGGTTGACCATCCGCGCGGTGTTGCGATCGAGGATCCGGTTCTCGTATAGCGCGAACCCGAGCCCCATGATGATGCCTCCGTACATCTGGCTCTCGGCGGTCAGCTTGTCGACGATCATCCCGCAGTCCTGCACCGAGACGATCTTCTTCACGCGGGTCACGCCGGTCTCGATGTCGACCTCGACGTCCGCGAACTGCACGCCGCTGGTGCCGAGGCTCGACAGGCCCGCCTCCCAGGCGCCCGGCGCCTGGATCGGCGAGGTGCCGAGCAGCTTGCACGCGTCTTTCCACGACAGGCTCTTCGACGGTGTGTCCTTCACCTGGATGCGTCCGCCTTTCGCGACAAGCGCGTCAGGCGCGACCCCCAGTTGCGGCGCGACCTTGGCGAACAGCTCCTTGAGCGCGTTCTCGGCGGAGATGCGGACGGTCGGCGACACCGATCCCACGGTGATGCTGCCGCCGCTGCCCGGCGCGAAGGGATAGTTGGTGTCGCCGATGGCGGCCGTCACCGCCGTGAGCGGCAGACCCATGGTTTCCGCGGTGATCATGGCGACCAGCGTGCGCGTGCCGGTGCCGATGTCCTGCGTGGCGATCTTGTTCGTGACGCTGCCGTCCGGCATGATCTCGCACATCGCGCGCGTCGCGCGGTTGCCGGCGCCGCCCCACATGTTGGCCGCGCATCCGAGGCCGCGCTTGATCGGGCCCGACGCCGAGTCCCCGGTGGGATGCCTGCGGCTCCAGCCGATCTTCTCCGCCCCGATCGGGAAATACTTCCTCCACTGGGCGTTGGGCGCATCGGGCTGCACGTTGCGCATGCGCAGCTCGAGCGGGTCGAGGCGCAGGCGATCGGCCAGCTCGTCGATCACGGTCTCGGTGATGAAGCACGCCTGCGGATGGCCGGGCGCGCGGAACGCGCGCTGCGGCCCCGCGTTGGTGTAGACATTGCGGTGCGACTGCCGCCGCGCCGGGAACGCATACACCGGGTAGGGGACGGAGAAGCCCGCCCCGGCGCCCGCGCCGCCGGTGCCCCACGTTTCCGCGTCCCACGCGACGAACTTCCCCTGCGCGTCGACACCGGCGCGGACCTTCGCGAATGCCGACGGCCGGTTGCCGGTGATGAGCTGCTCGTGTTTCCGGTCGAGCATGATCTTGACCGGCGCGCCCGCCGCCTTCGCGAGCTTCGCCGCAATCACGACCTGCACGTCCGCTCCCAGCTTGCTGCCGAAGCCGCCGCCCATGTACTCCGTGACGACCCGTGCGTTGGGCTTGGGAATGCCGAGACCGTCCGCGACGCCGTCGCGCGCTGCGTTGATACCCTGCGTCGACACGTGCAGCAGCAGCTTGTCGCCGTCCCACTCGGCGATGCCGCCGTGCGTCTCGAGCGAGGTGTGCGCCTGGACCTGCGTGGAGTAGAGTCCTTCGACGACGTGCGCCGCGGTCTTGAGCGCGGCGTCGGCGTCCCCTTCCTGCGTCAGTTGCGGCGCGCTGACGTTGCCGCGGGGGAAGGCCTGCGGCGCGTTCGGGTTCATGGCCTGCTCGATCGTCGCGAGCTGGGGCAGGATCTCGTAGGTGACCTTGATCAGCCGCACCGCGTCATGGGCGATCTCTTCCGTCGTGGCCGCGACCGCGGCGACTTCCTCCCCCTGGTAGTTGATCATCGACTTGGCGGGGTCCGCGGGATCCTTCACGGTGATCGCGGCCTTCACGCCGGGCAGCTGCTGCGCCGCGGTCAGGTCGATGGCCGTGACTTTCGCGCGGGCGTGCGGCGAGCCGAGAATCTCGCCATAGAGCATGCCGGGGCGGATGATGTCGTAGCTGTACTTCGCGCGGCCCGTCGCCTTGTCGGGCCCGTCGAGGCGCTTGATCGACTTGCCGAGGAGCGTGCGCTCGGCGACGGCTGGCCAGGTGCGCGGTGGCCCGGTCGGGGCGGGGGGTTGCTGCGGCGGCGTGGTCGCACTCTGCTGTGGCGCATTCCGCGCGGGCGGTGGCTGGTCGGGCGGTGTCTGCGGGGGCTGCGCCGGAGGCGTTGCTGGTGGCTGCTGCCTGCCCGGCGTCGCATCAGCGGAGGTGGGTTGATCAGCCACGAGTCACCCCCTTCGCGGTCAGCGCGGCTTCGAGCACGCGCACATAGGTCCCGCAGCGTCAGATGTTGCCGTCGAGCGCTCTCTTCGCCTGCGCCGCGGTCGGGTTCGGCGTCTTCTCGAGGAGAGCGACCGTCGCGACCACGAACCCCGGCGTGCAGAACCCGCACATCAGGCCGTCCTTGTCGCAGAAGGCCTGCTGCACCGGGTGCAGCACCGTGCCCTGCGTGAAGCTCTCGACCGTCCGGATCTTCTTCCCCTGCGCCTCGATCGCCAGCGTCGAGCAGGCGTAGATGGTCTTCCCGTCCATGATCATCGTGCAGGCCCCGCACGCGCCGCGATCGCAGACGCGCTTGACGCCCGTGAGCGGGGGCGTCAGCCGGGTGCGCAGCGCGTCGAGGAGCGTGACGCGCGGCTCGACCGAGAGCCGCTGCACCTGTCCGTTGATGTTGAGCGAAACCGGCACGGGACCGGGGCCGACGATGTTGCTCCCCTGCGCGCTGGTGACGGGGGCATTGGTCAGCACGCCGGCGGCGACGCCGCCCGCACCGACCGTTTTCAAAAAGCTGCGCCGGCTGAAGCCCGGCTCGTCTTTACGTCTGGGCATTAGAGACCTCGAAACACGGATACTACTCCTGTTTCACGACCTTCAGACCTTTCGCGCCCGGGCGCGTCCCGCCCTCATGGCTTCCGCCGACGAATCCCGCCACTCGTCCACAGAGAAGGCGCCCGGCCCTGTCAGCATCAGACAGAGGAGCGCGCCAATCAGGACGAGGGTGTACTCGACCCCCTGGCCACGGGGGGAGTTGAGGAAGAACCCGTTTATATAGTGAACTTTCCAGACGGCGACCGCCATGGTGATGGCGAGCGCCAGAGCCACCCACCGGGTCAGGCCGCCGAGGATCAGCAGCGCCCCGCCGGCGAATTCGGTGACGCCGACCAGGATGGCGAGCGGGTACGGGTACGGCAACCCGAGGGTCGTGAAGAACGCCGTAGTGCCGGTCAGCCCGGGGCCATCCCAGGCCCCGAAGAGCTTCTGGGCCCCGTGCGCGAGAAAGACGGCCCCCACGCACAATCTCAGGGCCGCAGGCCCATACGGTGTCATCGTCGCGTATTTTGCCACTAAACAGGGCTTTTGGCTCTAGGCTTTCCCGCCTTCGCACGCGCGTGAAATACTTGCGCGTGCTACGGTGGGCCCACCGAAGCCGCGTCGCGGCGGAGGTGGGAGGCTGTTCACGTTCTGGAGGCCGGATGATCACCAGACGCACTTTCCTGCGGGCCGGGACGACGAGCGCGGCCGCGCTGACCGCGTTCACGAACGAGAGTCTGGCGCGGGTCGCGTCGGCGGCGGCGCGCACGGCGGGCGCCGCGCCCGCGGACGTCGCGAGCGACGAGACCTACTGGCGCGAGATCCAGCAGGGCTTCACGCTCGATCGCACGATCATCAATTTGAACAACGGCGGCTGCTGCCCCAGCCCGCGCGTCGTCCACGACGCCTTCAAGCGCTATCTCGACATCTCGAACCAGTCGCCGGTGTACCACATGTGGCAGATTCTCGAGCCGAACATCGAAACCGTGCGGCGGCGGCTCGCGGCGGAGTTCGGCTGCAGCCCGGAGGAGATGGCGATCACGCGCAACGCCAGCGAGGCGCTGCAGATCGCGCAGCTCGGC
>JANOJK010000808.1:0-2646 GCA_031408165.1 Acidobacteriota bacterium
TCGGCCGGCCAGATGTCGGCGGTCGCGTGGTAGCCGTTGAGCGGTACGACGTTCACCGCAGCCGCGTCTTCGACGCCCGGGATGGCGAGCAGCCGCGGCCGCAAGGCGTCGACGAACCGCGCGGCGTCGGCGGCGCGCGGATAGCGCCTCCTCGGCAGCGACAGGCGGGCGGTCAGCAGGCCGCCCGTGCGGAAGCCCGGGTCCACGGTCTGCAGGTTCGCGAAGCTTTGCGAGAGGACGAGGGCGATGGTGATGAGCATCGACGCGACGGCGACCTCGGTCGCGACGAGCCCGGCGCGCAGGCGACGGTTCGCCGGTGACGCGCCGCGGGTGTTGCCGGGGGCCCCGGCCCCGCCCAGCCGGATGGCCGGCATCAGGCCGAAGACGAGCGTGGCGAGCACCGTCGCCGCGACGGTGAAGAGCAGGACGCGCGGGTTGGAGGCGGCAGGCGGCGAGAGCGCGAGCAGGTCCTGCGGGGCGAGCACCGCGAGCGCGCGTTGCGCGAGCATCCCGACCGCCAGCCCGCCGGCGCCCGCCGCCCCCGCGATCATCGCGGTCTCGAGCAGGACCTGCCGCATCCGCCGTCCGCGGGTCGCGCCGAGAGCGGCGCGAACGGCGAACTCGTGCTCGCGGCGGATCGCCGCGGCCAGGAACAGGTTGCCGACGTTGGCGCAGGCCACGAGCAGCACGAGCGCCACCGCCCCCTGCAGGAGGAGCAGCACCGGCCGCTGGCCCGCGACGAGCGCACGGCGCCACTCGGCGATCGCCGTGCCGAGATGGGTGGCGTTGGTCGCCGGGTATTCCGCCCGCAGACGCGCCATGATGCCATCGAGATCCTGCCGGGCCTGCGCGATGGTCACGCCCGATCGCAGCCGCCCCGTGACGCGAAGGAACCCGGCGTCGCGCGAATTGCGGCGGGGGTCGGCCTCCATCGGAAAGGGGGCGAGGACTTCGGCGTCGCGCACCGGGGTGATGAACGCGGCCGGCAGGACCCCGACGATCGCGTAGGCGTCTCCGTTCAGGATGAGGGACGCGCCGACCGCGGCCGGGCTCCCGCCGAAGCGGCGCATCCAGAAGCGGTGCGTCAGGACGATGACTTTCGCCCCGCTGCCCCGCTCGTCGCCGGGCTGCAGCGTCCGTCCGAGCGCGGCGTTCGCCCCGAGGACCGTGAAGAAGGACGCCGACGTCTTCATTCCCTGGATGCGCTCCGCCTCTCCGCCGGTCAGGTTCGCGCTCCACTGGAAGGAGGCCGACAGCCCGTCGAACGACCGGTTGGCATCGCGGAGATCGCGGTAGTCGGGGATCGAGAAGGGCTCGGCGGGCGAGTCGGCGCGGGTCTGGCTGATCGTGACGAGCCGGGCCGGGTCGGGAAACGGCAGCGGGCTGAGGAGCGCGGCGTTCACGAGCGCGAACACGGCGCTGTTGGCGCCGATCGCCAGGGCGAGGATCAGGATGATGGTGGCGGCGGCGGGCGCCTGCGCCCTGAGCGCCCGCCACGCGCAGCGCAGGTCGTCGAGGATGCTCATGGGCGCCACACTACGCCTGCGCCACCGATTACTCCAGCGAAACGTTCACATGTAATCGATGAATTGTTCTCATGCAGACCTGGGGGTGCCGGCGCGGATCGGCAGCGCGCGCTCCGCGACGAGGTCCATGAAGTCGACGAGATAGGGCGGGTCCGCCTGCGCCGCCAGCGTCGCGCCGACCCAGCGCCGCCGCATGGCGCGCCGGGTGATCGACAACGCCGCCACCGCGCCGCTGCCGATCGCGCGCTGCGCCGACCAGCGGGGAAGGATCCCGACGCCCGTCCCCGCCCGCGCCAGCTCGATCCTCGCCTCGGTCAGCATGAGGAACGACACGCGAGCGGGGGTCAGCCCCGCGGGCGCCATCACCTTGCGCAGGAGGAAGCTCTCTTCGGGCACGCTCGAATAGAGCAGCAGGTGCTCCTGCGCGAGCTCCTCGGCCGCGATCCACCGCCGCCGCGCCAGCGGATGCCCTTTCGCCACGATCGCCACCATTTCGTCGGTGAACAGCGGCCGCAGGCGCAGCCGGCGGTCCGCGACCGCGTCGATCAGGATCGCCAGGTCGACGCGCCCCTCGAGCAGCGCCGCCATCGGATGGGCGGTGGCGTCGGCGGCGATGTTGACGGTGACGCGGGGATGCTTGCGCTGAAAGACCGCCAGCAGCGGCGCCAGCCAGTGGTACCCAGTGTTGCACTGCGTGCAGACCCGGATGACCCCCTCGCTGTTGCGCGCCAGGCGGCGGACGTCCTCCTCGGCGCGCTCGACGTCGCCGATGACCCGGCGCGCGGTCTCGAGCACGCGCCGCCCGGCGGCGGTCAGCACCATGCTGCGCCCGACCCGCGCGAAGAACGGCGTCCCGACGCGCGCCTCGATATCGCGCAACTGATGGCTGAGGGCGGACTGGGTCAGGAACAGCCGCCCCGCGGCCCTGGTCATGCTGCCGGCGTCGGCGATCTCCGCGACCAGGCGCAGGTGCCGGATCTCCAGGTCCACGCGCCGGATCCTAGCACATGAGCGGATTTCATCGAATCACGACTGAAGCGCCGCCGCGATCATGGGTGGACGGGAAGGATCAGCCCTTCCCGAACGTCATCCGCGCCCGCTCCGCCTGCAGCTCGTGCAG
>JANOJK010001085.1:0-4457 GCA_031408165.1 Acidobacteriota bacterium
TTTCACCTTTCACTTCGACGGTGATCTTCGAGGACAAATCGCCTTTGGCGATGGCTGTGGCCACGTCGGCAATGTTGCGCACCTGGCCCGTCAGGTTTGAGGCCATGAAATTCACGTTATCCGTGAGATCCTTCCACGTACCGGCGACTCCCGGTACCTGCGCCTGGCCGCCCAGTTTGCCTTCCGTGCCCACTTCACGCGCGACGCGGCTGACCTCGCCGGCAAAGGCGTTCAACTGATCGACCATCGTGTTGATGGTGTTCTTCAGCTCGAGGATCTCTCCCTTGACGTCGACGGTGATCTTGCGCGACAGGTCGCCGCGGGCCACGGCCGTCGCGACCTCGGCGATGTTGCGCACCTGCCCGGTGAGGTTCGACGCCATGAAGTTGACGTTGTCGGTGAGGTCCTTCCACGTCCCGGCCACACCCGTAACAATCGCCTGGCCGCCGAGCTTGCCTTCCGTGCCCACCTCGCGCGCCACGCGCGTGACTTCCGAGGCGAAGGCGTTCAACTGGTCGACCATCGTGTTGATGGTGTTCTTCAGCTCCAGGATCTCGCCCTTGACGTCGACGGTGATCTTGCGCGACAGGTCGCCGTTGGCGATCGCGGTGGCGACGTCGGCGATGTTGCGGACCTGACCGGTGAGGTTGGAGGCCATCGAGTTGACGTTGTCGGTGAGATCCTTCCAGGTGCCGGCCACGTCGGGCACCTCCGCCTGTCCGCCGAGCTTGCCCTCCGTGCCCACCTCGCGCGCCACGCGGCTGACTTCCGAGGCGAAGGAGTTCAACTGATCGACCATCGTGTTGATGGTGTTCTTCAGCTGGAGGATCTCGCCCTTCACGTCGACGGTGATCTTGCGCGACAGGTCCCCCTTCGCGATGGCGGTGGCGACGTCGGCGATATTGCGCACCTGCCCGGTCAGGTTCGAGGCCATGGAGTTCACGTTGTCGGTCAGGTCCTTCCAGGTGCCCGCCACGCCGGGGACGGCCGCCTGGCCACCGAGCTTGCCTTCGGTGCCGACCTCGCGCGCGACGCGGCTCACCTCGGAGGCAAAGGCATTGAGCTGGTCGACCATCGTATTGATGGTGTTTTTCAGCTCGAGGATCTCCCCCTTCACGTCGACGGTGATCTTCCGGGACAGGTCCCCTCTCGCGATCGCGGTCGCGACGTCGGCGATGTTGCGGACCTGGCCGGTCAGGTTCGACGCCATCGAATTGACGGAGTCGGTGAGATTCTTCCACGTGCCGGCGACACCGGGCACGACCGCCTGTCCGCCAAGCTTCCCCTCGGTGCCGACCTCACGGGCGACGCGGGTGACCTCCGAGGCGAAGCCGTTCAACTGGTCCACCATGGTGTTGATGGTGTCTTTCAGCTCGAGGATCTCCCCCTTGACGTCCACCGTAATCTTGCGCGACAGGTCGCCGCGCGCCACCGCCGTCGTGACCTCGGCGATATTACGGACCTGGGCGGTCAGGTTCGCGCCCATGGCGTTCACCGAGTCGGTCAGATCTTTCCAGGTGCCGGCGACGTCCGGCACCTCGGCGCGGCCTCCCAGCTTGCCCTCGGTGCCCACCTCCCGGGCCACACGGAACACTTCGGAGGCGAACGCGTTCAACTGATCCACCATCGTGTTGATGGTGTCCTTCAACTCCAGGATCTCGCCCTTGACGTCGACCGTGATCTTGCGCGAGAGGTCGCCGCGCGCGACGGCGGTCGTGACCCCCGCGATGTTGCGGACCTGCGCCGTCAGGTTCGACGCCATCGCGTTCACCGAATCGGTGAGATCCTTCCACGTGCCGGCGACACCCGGCACGACGGCCTGCCCACCGAGCTTGCCTTCCGTTCCGACCTCCCGCGCCACTCGCGTGACTTCCGCCGCAAAGCCACGCAGCTGATCGACCATCGTGTTGATCGCTTCCTTGAGCTGCAGAATCTCACCACGCACGTCGACGGTGATCTTTTTCGACAGGTCGCCGTTCGCGACGGCGATCGTGACGTCGGCAATGCTGCGGACCTGAGCGGTCAGGTTGCCGGCCATCTGGTTGACCGACTCGGTCAGCTCCTTCCAGACGCCCGAGACGCCCTTGACCTGCGCCTGGCCCCCCAGCTTGCCCTCGGTGCCCACTTCACGCGCGACGCGCGTCACCTCGGACGTAAAGACCGACAACTGGTCGATCATCTTGTTGACCAGTTTCGCCGACCGCAGGAACTCCCCTTCGAGCGGCCGGCCATCGACTTCGAGCGCCATCGACTGGCCCAGATCCCCCTTGGCCACGGCGCCCACCGCCCGCGTCACCTCCGTCGTCGGCCACACCAGATCGTCGATCAGCGTGTTGATCGCGGTGACTTCGTCGGCCCATCCTCCCGTGACGCCGGCCACGCTCATGCGCTGTTTGAGCTTGCCTTCCTTCCCGACCGAATGGCTCACACGAGCCGTCTCGCGCGCGCGCCGATCGCTGACGACGACGATGTCGTTGAACGCGTCGGCGAGTTTGCCCTCGAGCCCTGTCAAGTCCGGCGGCAGCCGCGCGGTGAAGTCGCCGTCGCGCAGCGCGAGCATCGCCGACAGCAATGCGCGCGAAAACTGGTCGGGCTCCAGCATCGCCGTGCCGGCCGGCACGCCGTGGCGGGGCAGGCGGTCCGGTGATGCGGAACTGTTCTGATGCTCCATGAACGGCTGCTCCTCGGGGACGACTCGAATCCATACGCGTGACGACAAATCCCTGTCACGCGTCATGACATCTGCGCGGCCGGCGCCGACGCTTGTCCGAGCAAAGCAAAAAGGACGCCAGCTCGACCATTGCTGGCGGGATTCCCCGTGCCCCTGCAGTCTCCTGGCTCGCCTCACGGCGAACCAGATCGTTATTGCCGCCCGAAGATCATGTAAGCGGCGAGGGCGGCGAGCCCCAAGATCAGCGCGCCGATAAAGAGGTAGGTCACTTTACGCCGGCGTGCTTCCGCCAGCCGCAGGTCCGCAATGTTGGCCCACATGGCCTTCTGCAGCCGCACGGTGGTCCCCTGTGCGGGGGGCGTCGGGGTTGAGGGGATGACGGGCGGCGCGGCGGCGTCGACGGGGGCAATGAAACGATAGCCTTGCCGCGGCAGGGTCTCGAGATAGAGCGGCCGGTCCGCGGCGTCCCCCATCGCGTCCCGAATCTGCTTGATCGCGAAGTTCACGGACTGATCGAAGTCCACGAACGTGCCCTCGGGCCAGAGTTCGGTGCGGATGTCCTCGCGGCTGACCAGGCTGCCGGGCCGGCGGGTCAGCAGGACCAGCAGCTTGAACGGCTGCGGCTGCAGTTTGACCCGGCGCCCGTTCCGTCGGAGCTCCCCGGCGTCGATGTCGAGTTCGAATTGCCCGAAGCGGCGGGTTTCTCTTGGGCTCGGACACATGGCTGGATGCGGGGACGCTTGCGGCGCCTCCACTGACCTTATCACGCTCCTTCCGCGGCTCATACCTGCCCGCAACACGCTGCGCAACCTATACTTGCCCGCTCCTGAGGCGCTCGGATGCTGCTCGGCATGCGCTCATCGCAAATTGCCGGATGACGCCGTATAACCGCGCTGCATGGAGGAATTGATGGACTCGCCCGACCCGACCGGTCACGATGGACCGCACAACCGTCACCAATACGTCGCCCTGCTGGACGAGGAGGTCTCCGCCGCGGCCTCTGTCGACGTGAACATCCTGTTCACGGGTGGCGCCTCGGCCAAGAGACTCGCTCGCCGCATTCACAGCTTGCGACGGGGGCGCCCGGGCCGGTTCATGGCCGTGGACTGCGGCTGGCCCGAGCCGGTCCTGGAACGGCAGTTGTTCGGCGTCCTTGGCACCGACACCTACTCCGCGCAGAATGCCCAGGCCATGCCGCTCCCGGTGGCGGGCACGCTTTTTCTGGAGGAAGTGGGGAGACTGGGAGAGACGATGCAGAAACGGCTGCTCGACGTCCTGGGACAGGTGCCGTACCGCGGCGGGCGGCGTGTCACGCGCGCCCGAGTGATGGCGTCCACGTCGGAGGCCCTGATACAGCGCGTCATCGAGGGAACATTCGACGACCGGCTGTTCTACCGCCTCAACGCGATCCACTTCGTGCTGGCGCCGGAACCGGGTGACGCCTAGGATTCGGATGGAACATCGACGGCCGTGCCGGGTTCATTGCCGACAACCTGATTGCGGAAGACAAGGCGCTGCCGATGATTATCGCGATGCCGAACAACCAGGTGGTGCACCGTGGCGATCCGAATCACACCGAGCTGACGTTCCCGCTCTTCGAAAAAGAGACGGTCCCGGCCACCGAGCGGCGGCGCGCCGTCTACAGGCCGGCCAGTAAACTTTTCGTCCAGACGTATCGTCTAACGATACGTTTATGCCCCGAAAGCCCGCACCAGAGCCTCGGAAGGCCCTTTCTCTGCCGGTCATCCACATCCTGCTCGCGCTCGCCGAGGGGGCGCGCCATGGC
>JANOJK010000887.1:0-2747 GCA_031408165.1 Acidobacteriota bacterium
CGACCGGATGGCGTACCTGATCGACGCGATGTCGCCCAAGACCGTCGACGCGCAGCGCGACGTGGTGAAGAACGAGCGGCGTCAGAGCTACGAGAACGCCCCCTACGGCATGGCGTCGATCGAGATCGCGCAGATGCTGTATCCCCAGGGCCATCCGTACCGCTGGCCGACGATCGGCTACATGGAGGATCTCTCCGCCGCCAGCTACCAGGACGTCGTCGACTTCTTCAAGACGTACTACCAGCCGGCCAACGCGAGTCTCGTGGTCGCGGGGGACATCGACGTCGCGCGGACGCGCGCGTTGGTGGAGAAATGGTTCGCGGAGGTGAAGCCCGGCGCGGCGCCGGTGCCGCCGGTCGACCATCCGCGGCCGGCGCTCACGGAGGTCAGGAAGAAGACCATCCATGATCGCGTGCAGCTGCCGCGGCTCTATCTGACGTGGATCACGCCGTCGCATTTCGCGCCCGGGGACGCGGAGCTCGACGTGCTGTCGCTCCTGCTGGCCGGGGGGAAGAACTCGCGTTTGTATAAGCGGCTCGTGTACGAGCTCCAGGTGGCGCAGGACGTGGCCGCGTTCCAGGCGTCCAAGACACTCAGCTCCGAGTACCAGATTATCGTGACGGCGCGGCCGACCGCCTCGATCGACAAGATCCGCGCGATCGTGGACGAGGAGATCACGAAGATTCAGCAGGCGCCGCCGACCGGGCGGGAGTTCACGCGCGCGATCAACCAGATCGAATCATCCTTCTACGACCGGATGGAGCGCGTCGGTGATTTCGGCGGGGTCGGCGATCAGTTGAACGGCCATTACGTGGCGACGGGCAACCCGGGGTACTTCAACGAAGACCTGTCGCGGTACCGCGCGTTGTCTCCTTCCGACATCCAGGCCATCGCGGCGCGCTTCCTTCCCCTGAACAGACGCGTCGAGCTCGTCGTGGAGCCCATCAAGTGACGACACCTGCCCACGGTTCCTGGTCTGTATTCCTGGGTGGACTGTGTGTAGCCGTCGCCGTCGCGGGCGTGACAGCGCAGCAGCCCGTCGACCGCTCGAAGCCTCCCGCCCTTGGTCCGGCGCCGGCGCTGAAGCTGCCGCCGGTCGAGAGGCGGACGCTCTCGAACGGCCTGCAGGTCTGGATCATGGGTGTGCACAAGGTTCCGACCGTGCACCTGGAGCTGACGGTCCGCGCCGGCATCGCCGCCGATCCGGTACAGAAGTCCGGCCTGGCGAGTCTCACCGCCGACATGATGGACGAGGGGGCCGGGGGGCGGAGCGCGCTCGAGATCGCCGACGCGATCGATTTCCTCGGCGCGGAGCTGTCCACCGCGGGCTCGGTGGACGCGTCATCGGTCGAATTGCACGTCCCGGTCGCGCGCCTCGCCGACGCGCTGCCGATCATGGCCGACGTCCTCGCGCGCCCCGCGTTCCCGGACGAGGAGCTGAAGCGGCTCCGCGAGGAGCGCCTCGCCTCGCTGCTCGAGGTGCAGGACGATCCGGAACAACTGATCCAGGCGGCGTTTCCGAAGCTGGTCTTCGGCGACCGGCACCGCTACGGAACGCCGGCGGTCGGCACCGCCGCCTCGCTGAAGGGGCTCACGGCCGCTGACCTGAAGGCGTTTCACGCCTCGCGATATCGGCCCGACAACGCGCTGCTGGTCGTTGCCGGCGACGTGACCGCCGACACGGTCGTGCCTCTGCTCGAGCGCGCGCTGGGCGGGTGGAAAGCGGCGCCTGGCGCGAAGGACCCGCCTGTCGCCGATGCGCCGCAGCTCACGACGCGCCGGGTGTTCCTGATCGACAAGCCGGGCGCGGCGCAGTCGCAGATCCGCATCGGCTGGGTGGGTGTCCCGCGTTCGACGCCGGACTACTTCGCGCTGCGCGTCCTGAACACGATTCTCGGCGAAGCGTTCACCTCGCGCCTGAACAACAACCTCCGCGAGGTGCACGGCTACGCCTACGGCGCCGGCTCGCGCTTCGACATGCGCCTCGGCGCCGGCCCCTTCTACGCCGCCGCCGGCGTACAGACCGACAAGACGTCCGAGGCCCTGAAGGAGTTCTTCCTCGAGCTGACGCGCATCCACGAGCCCGTTCCTGGCGCCGAGCTCGAAAAGGCGAAGAACTACCTGGCCCTCCAGATGCCGCGTAACTTCGAGACGACGCGCGCGACGGCGAACGCCCTCGCGCAGGCATACCTGTACGACCTGCCGGCCGACTACTACGCGACCTACGGCGACCGCGTCCGGGCGGTCACGGCGGCCGACGTGAAGCGCGCCGCCGACAAGTACATCCAGCCCGACAAGTTCGCGGTGGTGATTGTGGGCGATCGCAAGGTCATCGAGCCCGGAGTCAAGGCGATGAACCTCGGGGCGATCACGGTGGTCCAGGCCTCGGACATTCTCAAGTGACGGACCGCGTCTTCGTCACCAAGGTCACCAGGATCACAAGATCATGAAGGACTTTGTGGTCTTCGTGGGGCCGCCCTTCCTGGTCCTGGTTGATGCGCATCTTTCCGACCAGGCGGACGTTCTCTGAGGTCGGGGCCAGGTGGCCGGCTGTTCCGCCATGCTGATCGTCGTGGGTTCCGTGGATCTCCTTGCCGGAATCGGCGACGTTCAGCGGCACAGCGCCTTCATCTGGAACGGCTCCGCTGACAAGGCCGGCCCCCAGCAGGGCGATACCGGCGGCAAGCGCGATTCCACGCAATAGGGGACGCGTCATAGTCTCCTCCAAATCCGTCCCGGCGATGTCC
>JANOJK010000896.1:0-7376 GCA_031408165.1 Acidobacteriota bacterium
TGGGAGGCGCCGGGACAAGGCGCGAGGCAGGCGCCGAGGGAGGGGGCGTGGCGGCAGCGGGCTTTGGAGGCGCGGGCTGGGTCTTTGTCGGCGGCTTGGCCGTGGTCGGCTTCTTCATTGGCATGGGAATAGACGATCTTAGTGAAAAACGGTCCGATCAGCCAGCACGTTGGGTAATAGGCAAAACACTCTCAATTGCCCAGCAATTTGCTAATCTACCTCTGCCTTCTACCTTCTACCTTGACACTGACGGGTTTTTCACCCGCCTCCACGCCGTCACCCACTACCTGCGTTCGAGGGTTCGGCCCCGCTGCGCTTCCGCGGCCGCATCCGCCGGGCGCCCCAGCCGGCTGTACAAATCCGCAAGCACATAGTGGCCCAGTGGCGCGTAGGCCGACCTCGGGGCAATCTCGAGCCCTTGCCGCACCAGCGCCACGGCCTCGTCGAAGCGCTGCCCCTGGTCCAGCAGCAGCTTCGCCAGGAAGACATAGCCCTCGCCGAAGTCCGGGTTGATCTCGATCGCCTTCCGGAACATCGCCTCCTGGTCCGCGGGACGCCGCAGGTCTGCGTACAGGCGGCCCAGGTTGTACGCGGCCTTGAAGTTGTTCGGGTGCAGCTCGAGCTCTTTCACATACTCCGTCTGCGCGGTGACCGGATCGTTGCGCTTCTCCGCGAGCAGCGCGAGGTTGAAGTGGGCGAGCCGCACGTCGGGCTTCAGCTCGAGCGCCTGGCGGATCTGCGACTCGGCGGACGCCAGGTCCCCCTGGTTCAGCGCCACCACGCCGAGCGCGTTGCGCGCGGCCGCCATCTTCGGCTCGACCTCCAGCGCCGCCCGCAGCTCGGTGGCCGCGGTCGCGAACTCGCCGCGATCCAGCATGATCTGCGCGATCTCGTAGTGCACCTGCGCGTTCTTGGGGTCGAGCTCCAGGAACCGCCGGAACCCCACCAGCGCATCATCATCGCGCCCCATCTTCCGGTACGCGTGCGCCATGTTGATGACCGCTTCCTCGTCGTCAGGCTTCAGCGCGAGCGCGCGGCGGAAGTGGCCGATGGCGTCTTCGTGCCGTCCGCGGCGCCCGGCCATGTTCCCGAGCGTGAACCACGCGTCGATGACCTTGGGATCCTCCCGCAGGACCTCCTCGAGCATCGCCATCGCGGCGCCGAGCTCCTTCTCGTTCTTCCCCAGATCGCGCGCCTGCGTGATCTTGTTGAACAGGTGGACCTTGTCCTTGGGATCCGCCAGCCCGGCGCGTGATCCGTCGTCGCCGACGGCCGCGACGAACGATCCGACATAGCCAAGAGCCGCGAGCCGCGCCTTCGCGTCGGGGTCGATCTCCACCGCCTCGCTCTTCGCAGGGGCGGACGTCTTGAAATGCGCCTCCAGTTCCGCCAGGCGCGCGAGCATCCGGTCGCCGAGCGCCGTGCGCTCGCCAAAGAGGTTGGCGGATTCCGCGGGATCGGCCTGCAGGTCGTACAGTTCGGGCCGCGGCGCCGCGATGACCTTGTAGCGCCCCTGCCGGAGCGCACGCAGATCGCTCCAGCCGAAGTGATGGAGCGGGTACACCGCTTCCGCATACGCCTCGAGCCCCATGTCGGGTCGCGCACCCGTCATCAGCGCGGTCACGCTCGCGCCGGCCATCGCCGGCCCCTCCGGTGTCGGCACGCCCAGCAACTCGAGCACGGTCGGCATGACGTCGATCGACCGCACCGAGTCGGTCACATGACGGTGCTTCATCGCCGAATACGGGGCGCGCACCACCATCGGGACGTGGACGACGCTCTCGTAGACGAAGAACCCGTGCCCCTCTTCCCCGTGGTCGTTCAGGCTCTCGCCGTGATCGCCGATGACGACGATCACGGTGCGTTCGAACAGGTCACGATCGCGCAGGAACTGGACGAGGCGGCCGATCTGCGCGTCCGCGAACGCAATCTCTCCCTGGTACGGGTCGCCCGGGTAGCGGCTCTTGAACGGTTCGGGCGGATTGTAGGGGGCATGCGCGTCGTACAGGTGCACCCACGCGAAGAACGGCGCGCCGCGATGCTCGTCGATCCACGGCAGCGCGCGGTCGACCACCTCGTTGCCGGGGCGCTGAATGGCCCCCATCGAGAACACCTTGTACTTCGAGAGATCGAAGTCGTCGACATACGTGTCGAACCCCTGCGCGATCCCCCACTTGGAATCGAGCACGTAGGCCGCGATGAAACCTGCGGTCGCATAGCCGCGGGCCTTCAGCGTTTCGGCAAGCGTCTGCTCCTTGTCGTTGAGGAAGTAGCCGCCGTTGTCACGCACGCCGTGCTGCGGCGGAACGCGTCCCGTGAAGAGCGACGCGTGGGCCGGCAGAGTGATCGGGGCCGTGGTGGTCGCGTGATCGAACAGGACGCCGTCGCGCGCGAGCGCGTCGAAATGCGGCGTGCCGGCATCCTGGCGGCCGTAGGGCCCGAGGCGATCGGCGCGGGTCGTGTCGAGCGTGATGACGACGAGGTTCAGCGCGGCAGGATCGACGCCGCGGGGGAGGGCGCCGAGACCGGTGCCGGTGACAGCGCGGCGCTGCGAAGCGAGATAGGCGCCGGCCAGGGCGAGCCCGATTACGAGGACCGCGGCGATGAGCCGCTTGCTGGACATCTTCTAATAACGCCGGAGTCTCGCAAGCTGAAGCAGGTTCTGCTCTCGGGTCTTACTGGTCGGTGTGAGGCGAGCTTCACTGCCGGGCACGATTCAACGAGTTGGATCCGTCTTACTGGAGAGTTGCCGTTCGTCCCTGGAAACTGTCGGCCTGTCTTGACGGCAAGCTAGTTTACCACTACAACTTACGCCATCCGGACGCGTCCCGGGGCAGCGGGCACCGCGATTGCTCGTAGCGTCCCGCCTGCGCGCGGCGTTTGACGGACAGGCCGGCACGCCACCAGTAGAGGAGGTACACGTGAGACGGTCGATCAGCCGTACAGCGGCTCTTGCCCTGTGCGTCACCCTGGCGCTCGGCGCCGCTGCGGTGCCCTGCGCGGCGGGCGACACCGCCGCAACGAACACAGGAGGGGCGCTCACCCGCCTGTCTCCAGCGAGTCTGCAGGTCCTCGCCACCGCGACGCCAAGGCTTGCCTCGCCGAAGCCGCGCAGCGGCGAAGGCGCGAAGCCGCAGAGCGGCGACGGCAGGACGCTCGGAGCCACCGCAACCGGGCAGCCGGCAAGCGCGCCCGGGACGCAGAGCTCGTTCTTCAAGACCACGCGCGGCATGGTCACGCTCGCGCTGATGGGCGCCGGCGTCGGGTTGACGCTGTGGTCCATTCACGACAGCCGCAAGCCGGTCAAGTCTCCGGTCCGTTAGTCAGCGAGAAAGGGATGTCACACATGCAGAAAGTGTTCAGGACGGCCGCGGCGCTGCTCGTCGCAGCGTGCCTCGCGGCGCCGGCCCGGGCGCAGTCGTTGACGGGCTCGATTACGGGCACCGTGAAGGATGAGCAGGGCGCGGTGCTGCCGGGGGTAACGGTCACGCTGACCGGCAAGCAGGGCGTCAAGACGCAGGTCACCGACGGCACCGGCGCCTATCGCTTCCCGGCGGTCGAAGTCGGCACCTACCGGATCGCCGCCGAACTGGCCGGGTTCGCGACCGACGCCCGGACGGAGATCGTGATCTCCCCCGGACGCGAGCTCGCGATCGACCTCTCGATGAAAGTGGGCGGCGTCGCCGAGAACGTCACCGTGACCGGCGAATCGCCGGTCGTGGACGTCAAGAGCAGCGCGACCGAGACGACGCTGTCGCAGTCGCTCCTCTTCAGTGCCCCGATCACGCGCACCGCGATCAACGTGATCAACTACGCTCCCGGCGTGAACAGCAGTTCCGCGTACGGCGGCGGCGCCGGATCGGGCAACGCGCTGCTCATCGACGGCGTCGATACGCGCGATCCGAGCGGCGGCACCGCGTGGACGTTCTACAACTACAACGTCGTCGAGGAATACCAGTTCCAGGGGCTCGGCGCGCCCGCCGAATACGGCGGCTTCACCGGCGCGGTGGTGAACACGATCACCAAGTCCGGGGGAAACCGGCACAGCGGCCTGTTCGACTTCTTCGGCACGAACAAGAGTCTCGGCAGCAACAACGTGCCGGCGGCCGTCGCCTCGGCGAACCCGACGCTCGCCGATCCCGCGGTGACCACGAAGTACGCCGACATCACGACGCAGCTCGGCGGACCGATCAAGCAGAACAAGCTGTTCTTCTTCGCCAGCGCGCAGCGCTTCGAGCTCGAGACCGACCCGACCGGCGGCGTCACGCGCCGGCATGAAGTCAGCCCGCGTCTGAACTTGAAGCTCACGTGGCAGCCCAATCCCAGCAACAACTTCACGGGCCACCTCCAGTACGACGCGTACAACATCGTCGGCCGCGCGGGCGTGTCGGCCCTGATCGCGAACGACGACCTGACGAATCAGGAAGACGCGCCCGAGTACGTCTGGATGACCCAGTACCGCCACCTCTTCAACTCGAACACGTTCGCCGAGGTGAAGTACACCGGCTGGTGGGGCTTCTTCGACCTGAACCCGAAGCGCACCGAGTCGGCGCACTTCGACGAGGTGGGACTGGTGCACGGATCGCAGGGCTGGTTCTACTACGCGGATCGCACCCGCGACCAGGTGAACAGCAGCATCACGCACTACGCCGACAAGTTCGGACGTCACGAGCTGAAGTTCGGAGCCGAGATCGAGCGCAGCACCACGCGCGACCGCTACGGCTACAACAACGGCTTCACGTTCTACGACCTGGGCGGGGCGCCCTACTACGCCTACAGCTACGGGTACGACCTCTCGGGCACCAACCTGCGGCAGTCGCTCTTCGCGCAGGACGCGTGGCACGCGACCAACCGCCTGACGTTCAACCTCGGTGTGCGCGGCGACATGTACCAGGGCAAAGGCAAGACCGAGGGCAAGGTCTACGACAGCAGTAACTGGGCGCCGCGCCTGGGCTTCGCGTTCGACCTCGCCGGCGACAGCCGCACCGTGCTCAAGGGCTCGTATGGTTTGTACTACGAAGGGTCGCAGACGCAGCTCTTCACACGCGCGCTGCCGGGCCTTCAGGACTACGTGACCTACCTCGTCAACCCGGACGGTTCGATCGGGGAGGAAAGCAGCCGATCGCTCCTGTCGATCCCGTACAAGATCGCGAGTGATATCAAGCACCCGCGCGTGGACGAGTCGACAATCGGCTTCGAGCGGGCCCTGTCGGGCTCCATGCGCCTGTCGCTCACTGGCGTCTGGCGCGACAACAAGAACTTCGTCAATTCGGTCAATCCGTCCGCGAGGTGGGAGACGGTTCCGACGACGACGGACACCGGCGGTACGGTGAACCTCTATCGCTGGGTCAACCGGGCCGCGACGAGCTCCGACTTCATCATCCGCAACGTCGACGGCTTCCAGTACCTGAGTCCGACCGGCAGCGTTGTCGGCACGGCCGAACCGTTCAGGAAGTACCGGGCGTTCATGGCGGTGCTCAACAAGCGCTACACCGACCGCTGGCAGGCGCAGATTTCCTATGTCCGCGCCAAGGCCACGGGCAACGTGGACAACAGCGGCGCGGCACAAGTCGCCACCCGGCAGTTCGAGTCGCCGAACCTGGCGCTCGTGAACTCGGAAGGCGAAGCGAGCTTCACGCCGAAGCACGAGTTCAAGCTGCTCGGGAGCTACCAGATCCCGGTCATCGAAACCTCGGTCAACGCCTTCTTCCGGGCGACGAGCGGGCTGCCCTACAACCGCATCCAGCAGTTCCCGACGAGCATCGTCGGGGCCGGCTCGACTACGACATACCGCCGGATCCCGATCGATCCGCGCGGCACGTATCACCTGCCGAAATTGACGCAGCTGGACCTGCGGCTCGAGAAGAACTTCACGCTGCCGGGCACCAACCGGATCGGCATCTATGTCGACATCGAGAACGTGGCGAATCGCGGCGGGATTACCAACGTCGTGACGCGCACGACCGCGGTGACGCTCAGCGACGGTACCGATTTCGACCTGCCATTCGGCACGGCCGGGGGCCTTCAGACCCCGCGGCAGGTCCGCATCGGCGGACGGTGGTCGTTCTAGGCTGGCGCTTCATAGTTAGTCGTTCGTAGTCGAGTACCGGGCGTTCTCGTGGGAGGGCGCCCGGTTTTTTTACCTCCCGGCATTCTGCAGTGAAGCTTCGCCTCGAACCGACCAGTCAATTCCCGGAGTCGGTATGTGGCGAATCTTCACCGGGTCGGAGTCACCGGGGCGCCTTGCCGCATGATGCCGCGCCCGGACTTGCGTTGCGGGCTGCCAGTGTCCCGTCCCGATAGATCGTGGCATGAGTCCCGGGCGCGGCGCCCGGATCGCAAGCCGCGACGAGCGAGATGTCGCATCTCATAAACGGCCCCGCGAACGAGCGAGCGCGAGTGAGCCACGCGAACGGAGCGCGCCGGCGACGCGGCGCGCGAGAGCGCGTGTTGGGGAGTCCGAGGGGCGACGCCCCTCGGTTAAGAATAGAATCACCCTGTGGACAAGCTGCCGGACCAAACGCCGGACAAACCGCCGGCGCCGACGCGCGCCGAGACCCGGGAGATCATCGAGCTCCGGCAGTTGAAGGCGGATCAACCGGATCTCGGTTCGGCGGTCGACCTGCAGATCCAGCTTTTGAACATGCAGCGGCGCGTCCAGTCGCGCGTGCCCCTGCCGCCGATCAACCTCGAGGCGGCGCACCTGGACAAGGCGCTCGCCGCCGGTACGCCAATCCTGGCCTTCGAGCACGTGCCGATCGACTGGAGTGACTTGCGCTTCCTGGTGCGCTCGACCGCGGACGCGATGCGGACCCACGACGCGATTGAGGCGGAGGACTACCGGCGGGTTGAGGGGCTGGCGCGCGATCCCGGGGCGCTCGCCCCGGCCGTCCGTAACTGGTACGAGGCGGCCAGGCCGGTCCCTGCCGGCGGCCACGAGATTGCCCCCGGCATCGCCGGACTCGAGCCCGTGCTGCTGCAGGCGATGCGGCCGTTTTTGTCGCGCTGCGCCGATGCAATCATGGCGCGCACTCTTTTCCAGGCGTGGCCCCACGGCAATTGCCCCCTCTGCGGAGGGGAGCCGGACTTCTCGGTGATCACTCCCGCGGCCGAGCGCCTGCTGATCTGCTCGCGCTGCACCACGCGCTGGCGCTTCAAGCAGCTCGCCTGCCCGTGGTGCCTCAACGCCGATCGGTCGAAGATCACCTCGTTCGCGACGCGCGACGGGCTGTATCGTCTCAACGGCTGCGACGCCTGCATGCGCTACATCAAGGCGTTCGACGGGCGCCACGCCTCCCGCCAGGTCATGCCGGTCGTGGACGCCCTCGCGACGCTCACGCTCGACGCGGCAGCCGTGCAGCGGGGCTATCGCTAGC
>JANOJK010000924.1:0-7560 GCA_031408165.1 Acidobacteriota bacterium
CAACAGATTGAAATCCGACAGCATCCGGCCGGCGCCGAGGACGACCGACGACAGCGGGTCTTCCGCCATCGCGAGCGGCAGGCCGGTTTCCTCGCGCAACCGTTTGTCGAGGTTCTTCAGCATCGATCCGCCGCCCGTCAGCACGATGCCGCGGTCGACGATGTCGGCCGACAGCTCCGGGGGCGTCCGTTCCAGTGCGACCCGCACCGCGTCCACGATGACGTTGACCGTTTCCGCGAGCGCCTCGCGGATCTCCTCGTCGGTGATGGTGATGGTCTTGGGCACCCCCTCGATCAGGTGCCGCCCCTTGATCTCCATCGTCATGCGTTCTTCGAGCGGAAAGGCGGAGCCGATCTCCATCTTGATCGCTTCGGCCGTGCGCTCGCCGATCAGCAGGTTGTAGGTCTTCTTGATGTACTGGATGATCGCTTCATCCATCTCGTTGCCGGCGACCCGGACGGCCTTGCTGTAGACGATGCCGGCGAGGGAGATGACCGCGATGTCGGTCGTGCCGCCGCCGATGTCGACGATCATGTTGCCGGACGGCTCGGTAATCGGCATGCCGGCGCCGATCGCCGCGGCCATCGCCTCCTCGACGAGATACACCTCGCTGGCTTTCGCGCGGTAGGCGCTGTCCTTGACGGCCCGTTTCTCGACCTGCGTGATCTCGGAGGGGACGCCGATGACGATGCGGGGCCGGACCCAGACGTTGCGGTTGTGCGCCTTCTTGATGAAGTAGGTCAGCATCTTCTCGGTGACCTCGAAATCGGCGATGACACCGTCCTTCATCGGCTTGATCGCCACGATGTTGCCCGGGGTCCGCCCGAGCATCTCCTTGGCGTCCTTGCCGACCGCCTCGATGCGGCCGTTGACCTTGTTGATCGCCACGATCGAGGGCTCGTTGACGACGATGCCCTTGCCGCGCGCGTACACACAGGTATTGGCCGTCCCGAGGTCGATCGCGAGATCGCTCGAGAACAGGGAAAACAGTGACCGTAGACTCAACAGTAACTCCTCACGAAAACGCTGAATGGTGAATGGTGAATGCTGAATTCATTCAGCATTCAACATTCAGCATTCAACATTCAAAACTTCACTTCCCGCGATATAGATGCCGTTCTTCCCGTGTTCCTTGACGTAGTACATCGCCTCGTCCGCCGCCTGGATCAGCCCCTCGGTCGACGCGGCCACGTCGGGCAGCGTGGCGACCCCCACGGACACGGTCAGATGAATATCCAGTCCATCCCCCTGCAGGAACCCGTGCGCGTTCACGCGCTCGCGGACGCGTTCGCCCACCGCGGCGGCGCCCTCGCTGCCGGTGTCGGGCAGAATCAGCGCAAACTCGTCCCCGCCGAACCGCGCGACCACGTCGGTCTCGCGCGCGCTCAGGCGGATCAACCCGGCGGCCTCGACGAGCGCCCGGCTGCCGTAAAGATGGCCGTGCGTATCGTTGATCGACTTGAACCCGTCGAGATCGATGAACAGCAGCGACAGCGGACGGCCGCTGCGTGACGCGCGCTTGGTCTCCCGCCGCAGCACCTGCGACATATAGCGCGAGTTGTACAGCTGAGTCAGGTCGTCCGTCACCGAGAGCGCCTCGGCGCGCTGCACTCGCAGAGCGTTATCGAGCGCGATGGCACCCGGCTCCAGAGCCCAGAGGAGCGCCACCTGGGTCGCGGGGGCCATCCGGGGCTCCCGCGATGCAGCGCCCCTGTCGAGCCCGACGAGCGCCCCGATGGTCTTTCCGCGGCAGTCCAGCGGGAAGGCGAGCGCCGCCGCGCTCGTCACGCACCCCGGGAACCGCTGGTCCGCCGCCACATCGGCGGCGCCGCATACCACACCGTGCTTGAGCACCCAGTGCCCCACCGCCACGGCGCCCGGCTCGAGGGCCGGAGTCAGGCCACGGGTGCCGAACGTGCGCACACCCGCATGATCCACGGCGTACACCACCCACGCCGACGCAGGCAGCCATTCCGCGGCCCGGGCGACGATGGTGTCGGCGACCCGCTCCGGGTCGAGCGTGGAATTGACGTCGCGAATCACTTCGGCGAGAACGTCGGCACGGGACAAGCGCCTGCGCAGTGCGCTCTGCAACAGCCGCAATCGGCTGGCAAGGTCCACTCTGGTGGACGGTAACGGCGATCGCCGCCCACGGGCCGGCACACGCGTACCCGACGGACGGCGGAGGCGGGGTTGCGAAATGCCGGATCCCTCTAAGTCCTTCTATCCTCCATAAATATAGCACACAGGCGCACGCGAGATGACCCCGGAAAGGGGTCCGAAACGTGCCATAATCGTGTTTTCCCCAACGAGGTACTGCGACCGCCATGACAATGCTCGACCGGATGCGCCGACACAAGAACTGGCTCAAATGGAGCCTGGCGATTGTGGTTGTCTCTTTTGTCCTCCTCTACATTCCCAGTTTCATGACCGAGGGGGCCCCCGGGGCTGCGGGGAACTCGGTCGTCGCAGACGTCGAAGGACGCGAGATCACCGCCGCGCAGTTTCGCCGCGTCTACCAGCAGCAGATGCAGGCCTACCGGCAATCCTACGGGGCCAACGTCGACGACAAGCTGTTGAAACAGCTGGGGATCGACCAGCGGATCGTGCAGCAGATGATCCAGGAAGAAGCGTCGCTGGCCGAAGCCGCGCGCCTCGGGATCAAGGCGAGCGACGCCGAGGTCCGCGAGCGCATCCTGTCGCTCCCCGCCTTTCAGGAGAGCGGCCAGTTCATCGGGGATGCACGCTACCGGCAGCTCCTGCGCATGCAGTCGCCACCGATGCGTCCCGACGAGTTCGAGGGACAGATCCGGCGCAGCGTCGTCGCCGAGAAGCTCCAGGCGGCACTCACGGGCTGGATGACGGTGGCCGATGCCGACGTCGCCCGCGAGTTCAAGAAGCGCAACGAGCGCGTCAAGGTGCAGGTGGTCAATTTCCCCGCCGACAAGTTCCGCGAGGGGCTGGTGGCAACCGACCCCGAGGTCGCGAAGCACTTCGAAGACCATAAAGAGTCGTATCGGATCGGCGAGAAGCGGAAGGTCCGCTACCTGACGATCGACCAGGAAGCGCTGCGCCAGCGCGCCACGGTCACGGGCCAGCAGATCGAGCGCTCGTACAACGACAGCATCCAGCAGTATTCGCAGCCCGAACAGGTGCGCGCGAGCCACATCCTCCTCAAGACCGAAGGCAAGGACGACGCGACGATCAAGAAGCAGGCCGAAGACCTCCTGGCGGAGATCAAAAAGGGGGCGAACTTCGAGGAGTTGGCGAAAAAGCACTCGCAGGACGAATCGAGCGCGACCAAGGGCGGGGACCTCGATTTCTTCAACAAGGGACAGATGGTCCCGGAGTTCGATCGGGCCGCGTTCGCGCTCCAGCCGGGTCAGATGACCGACCTCGTGAAGACGCAGTACGGCTATCACATCATCAAGGTCACGGATAAGAAGGCGGCCGCCACGAAGACGCTCGCCGAAGTACGCCCGCAGATCGAGGATCAGCTGAAATACGAGCAGGCCCAGGCGGCGGCGCAGAAAACCGCCGACCAGGTCGCGGCGGAATTGAAGAAGCCGTCCGACTTCGACACCGTCGCGCGAGCGCGCGGGCTGCAGGGCGGCGAGTCCGGGCTGTTCCTGCAGAACGAGCCGATCGCGGGCATCGGCATGGCGCCGGCCGTCGGCCAGCAGGCGTTCCAGATGACGGAAGGCGAGGTCAGCGAGCCGCTGCGCACGCCGCAGGGGTTTGCGTTCATCACCGTCACCGGCAGGCAGGACCCCTACATCCCGAAGCTGGACGAGGTGAAGACCAGGGTGCGCGACGACGTGCTGAAACAGAAAGCGATCGAGGCCGCGCGGCAGAAGGCGGCGTCGATCAACGCCGCAATGAAGTCGGGCGACTTCGAGAAAGCCGCGAAGGCCGCGGGGCTGGAGGCCAAGACGACCGAGCTCATCACGCGCGGCGCGCCGATGGGTGACGCAGGCGTGAGCCCGGCCCTCGAAGCGGCGGCGTTCGCGCTGCCCGCCGGCGCCGTGAGCGACCCCGTCGTCACCGACACCGGCGCCGCCATCGTGAAGGTGGTCGAGCGGAAGGACGTGGCCGCCGACGAGCTCGCGAAACAGAAAGAGACGCTGCGCACCGAGCTCTTGAACGAGCGGAAGAACAAGTTCTTCGCCGCCTACATGACGAAGGCGCGCCAGCGGATGAAGATCAATATCAACCGCGAGACGATCGCCCAGATCATCGCGTAGCCCCCCGCGGCGCGCCGCCGGTGCATAATGCGGCGTTGCTGAACACCGGAGACCTGTCGCCCGTCGAGCAGCGCGCCGTCATCCGGCGCGTCACCCGCCGCCTCATTGCCTTCGCCTTCGTCTGTTACGTCGTCGCGTACATCGACCGCGTGAACATCGGCTTTGCCGCGACGGCGCTCCAGCGCGATCTGGGCTTGAGCGACACGGCGTACGGCATCGGCGGGGGCCTCTTCTTCCTCGGCTACTGCCTCTTCGAGATCCCCAGCAACCTGATTCTCGAGCGTGTCGGCGCGCGGCTCTGGATCGCGCGCATCATGATCGTCTGGGGCCTGGTGTCGATGGGCATGATGTTCATCAACAGCCCCGCGACGTTCTACGCGGCGCGCATCCTGCTGGGCGTCGCCGAGGCCGGATTCTTCCCGGGCATGGTCCTGTTTTTCACCTACTGGACTCCCGCGTCCGAGCGCGCGAAGACCGGCGCGCTCTTCATGATGGCCGCCCCGATCGCGATCATCGTGGGGGCCCCGATCTCCGAGCTGCTGCTCTCCCTGGACGGGCGCGGCGGCCTGGCGGGTTGGCAATGGCTGTTTGTCGTCGAAGGGTTTCCCGCCATCGTCCTGGGTCTGGTCGCCTTGCGCGTCCTCACCGATCGGCCGGAGCAGGCGCAGTGGCTCCCGGCGCGGGAGCGTGCGTGGCTGGCGCGCACGATGGCGGCGGAACGCGCCGGGCGGGCGTCACAGGGACACGCGTCGGTCCTCGGGGGCATGCGGTCACCGCGGGTGTGGCTGCTGTGCGGGGTGTACTTTCTCAACACCGTCGTCACCTACGGGGTGTTCCTGTGGCTGCCGAAGATTCTGCGCGATCTCTCGGGCAGCGGGGGCTGGCGCCTGAGCCTGATGACCGCCATCCCGTTTGTCGCCGCGCTCGCCGGGATGATCCTCATCGGGCGCCATTCCGATCGGACCGGCGAGCGGAAGCGCCACGTGGCTGCGTGCGCGCTGACGGCAGCCGCGGGGCTCATGCTGGCGGCGTTTTTCACCGACAACCTGCCGATGCTGGTGTTGAGCTTTACGCTGTCGCAGATCGGCCAGCGCTCGGTGCTGAGCGTGTTCTGGTCGATCCCGCCGATGCTCCTCGGCGGAACCGCCGCCGCGGCCGGCATTGCGCTCATCAACGCGGTCGGGAATCTCGGCGGATTCGTCGGGCCGTCGATCATGGGGTGGCTCCGCGACGTGACGGGAGGCTACGGCGGCGGGCTGCTCGTGCTCTCGGGGGCGCTGGTGCTCGAGGCGATGCTCGTGCTCAGCCTGCGGCTGGACGCTGCACGTCCCGCCAGATAGCCGGGTCCACGGGGACGCCGTCGCGGATGTTCCGGTTCCTCGTGAGGAGTGTCCGCTCGCCCGGATACCGTACGTCGCCGTCACCGGTGTGCAGATGTGCGATCACGCGGTCAACGAGCCGGTCCTGGGAACCTCCCGGGTCGATCGCGATGAAGACCTGTGACAGCCCGGTTTCGAGTTCCGGATCCAATGGAATCTGGTGCGTCGCCTGGCCGCCTGACACGAGCGCCGCCACCAGGTCCAGGACGAGTGCGAGGCCCGATCCCTTCCAGAACCCGATCGGGAGGAGCCGGCGCGACGCCTCGATCGCGGCGGGATCGCGGCTGAGCGCACCCCCCTCGTCATAGCCCCCGGCGACGGGCAGCGCTTCGCCGCGCGCCCGGTACGACGCCAGGGCCCCCACCGAGAACTGCGACATCGCCATGTCGAGCACCACGTGCCCATCGTCGCGCGGCACCGCGATGACGAGCGGGTTGTTGCCGACGCGGGGATCGCTCGCCCCCCACGGCGGGAGGTTGGCCAGCGTGTTGGTCCAGCAGAGGCCGATGAGGCCTGCGTCCGCCGCCTGCCAGCCATAGCTGCCGCCGCGCATCCAGTGATTCGTGTTCGCCAGCGCGACGCAGCCGACGCCGTGCTCGCGGCCGAGAGCCATCGCGCGCGCCATGGCGTCCTGCGCGTTGAGGTTTCCCGGCCCCCGCCGCCCATCCCACCGCTCGAGGGCGCCGTGGCCGGCAACCGGCTGGGCCCGGGCATGGACGTCCACGACGCCGCGTTCGATAGTGCGGATGAAGCGGGGAAACCGGTTCAGCCCGTGCGACGACACGCCGTCGCGCGACGCCTCGGCGAACAGGCGCGCACAGCGATCCGCGCGGCCCTCCTCCATCCCCGTGGTCCGCAGGACCGCGAGCAGGACCCGGTGAAGCTCGTCGAACGGCACGCGCATCCGCACTCAGATTACGCGATTCACCAATTCCCCGATTACCGGATTCCCCGATTCCCCCATAAACTATCGGCCGCATGTTGCAGATCGATCGCCGCCGGACGCCGACAGAGCTCCTGCCGAAGATCGCGCGTTTGTTCGAGGTGTCCGCCGGCAAGATCCGTGCGATTGAAGACACGTGGCGCCCGGAGGACGGCGCACCGGTGTTCACGGTCAAGGGGCGCTACGAGGCGCGCGGGTGGACCGAGTGGACGCAGGGGTTCCAGTTCGGATCCCCCCTGCTGCAGTTCGACGCCACGGGCGACGAGGAGTTCCTCGATCTCGGCCGCGCCCGCACGCTGGAGCGCATGGCGGCGCACCTCACGCACATGGGCGTGCACGATCACGGGTTCAACAACGTCAGCACGTACGGCAACCTCTGGCGGCTCGCGCGCGAAGGGCGCATCGACGCGAGCGAATGGGAAGTGCGCTTCTACGAGCTGGCGCTGAAGGTCAGCGGCGCGGTTCAGGCGCGACGGTGGACACGGCTGCCCGACGGCGGCTTCATCCACTCGTTCAACGGCGCGCACTCGCTCTTCGTCGACACGATCCGGTCGCTGCGCGCGCTGGCGCTCGGCCACATGCTCGGCCAGCGGCTCATGGAGGAGCAGGACGCGCCGGTCAGCCTGCTCGATCGCCTGGTGCAGCACGCGCGGGCCACGGCGCAGTTCAACGTCTGGTACGGGCGGGGCCGCGACTCGTACGACATCCGGGGCCGCACGGCGCACGAAGGCCTGTTCAACGTCGCAAGCGGCACCTACCGCGGTCCGAGCACACAGCAGGGGTACTCACCGTTCTCGACGTGGACTCGAGGCCTGGCGTGGGCCATGCTCGGCTTCACCGAGCAGCTCGAGTTCCTCGGAACGGTGTCCGACGCGGAGCTCGACGGCTGCGGCGGCCGCCCGTCGGCGGAGGAGATGATGCTCACCGCGGCCCGCGCCACGTGCGACCACTACATCGACATCGCGGCCGCCGACGGCGTGCCCTACTGGGACGC
>JANOJK010000966.1:0-2572 GCA_031408165.1 Acidobacteriota bacterium
GACGGCGGGACCGTCGCGGTCGTCTCGCGCCGGGGTCGCGTCACCGCGCCCGCGCGCATCGACACGGCGCTCCGCGCCGGCCTCGTCTTCATGACGCTGCACTTCCCCGACGAGGTGGCGACCAACCAGTTGACGATCGACGCTTCCGATCCGAAATCCGGCACGGCCGAGTTCAAGGCGTGCGCGGTGCGCGTCGAGCCGGCCCCCGAGCAACTGCCGTCGTTGCGCGCAGTGACATCGGCTTCGCCATGAGCCACGCGAGCGGCGCGGGGCCCGGGGTCCCCGCGAGCGAGCGTGTAGGGGGGTCCGGCGGGGCGAAGCCCCCCGGAGAAGTAACGAGCGCAGCGAGTGAGGCGCGCGAGCGAACGAGCGGAGCGAGTGAGCCACGCAAGCGGAGCGGGGATCGTGGGGTCCCCGCGAGCGAGCGTGTAGGGGGGTCCGGCGGGGCGAAGCCCCCCGGACAATAAATGGACATTCGTCCTGTGGACGCCGACGCAACGGCCGACGAGCGGGCTGCAGTCGATGCATTGCTCGGCGCGCCGCGGTCGTCATGGGACGGCGGTCCGCGTGGCAATCCGCGCGACGCGCACGTGGCGACCGTGGGTGGCCGCGACTCCCGCGCGATGCGCCACCTGCTGCTGCCCGCCTTCCAGGCGCTCCAGGCGCGTGTGGGCTGGATCAGCGAGGGGGGGCTGGGCTACATCTGCGATCGTTTGAACGTGCCCCCCGCCGATGCATGGGGCGTCGCCACGTTCTACGCGCTGCTGGCGACGTCGCCGCGGCCCAGGCGCGTCGTGCACGTCTGCGATGACATCGCGTGCAAGTGCAGCGGTGCGGACGAGGTTACCGCCGCGCTCGAGCGATCGACCGGCCCGCCGCACGGCCACGCGCCTCCCGGCTCGCACGTGACCGTCAGCGACTCTGGCGCGGTCTGGATGCGGTCGCCGTGTCTCGGCAAGTGCGACCAGGCGCCCGCGGCGTTCGTGACGATTGCCGGGGAGCATCCGCGCGAGGATTTGCTCGGCTACATCACCGCCGATCGCGTGCAGGCGATCCTGAAGGGAGGCGCTCCCGACGGACCGGCCACGCAGACGAGGCTCCGCCAGCCGCCGTCCGACCTCCGCCTGCTTCGTCGTGTCGGACACGTCGATCCCTCGAGCCTCGAGGCGTACCGCGCCTCGGGCGGCTTCGCGGCGCTCGAGAAGGCGCTCGCGATGGGCGCCGAGGCGGTAGTGGCCGAAGTCACCGCCTCGAGGCTGATGGGCCGCGGCGGCGCCGCGTTCCCCACCGGAAGGAAGTGGGACGCCGTCCGCACCGGGTCGGCGACGCCGCACTACCTGGTGTGCAACGCCGACGAATCCGAGCCGGGCACGTTCAAGGATCGCGTCCTCATGGAAGAGGACCCGTTCGCCCTCGTCGAGGCGATGACGATCGCCGCGTTCGCGACCGGCTGCGCGAAGGGGCTTCATCTACATCCGGGGCGAATATCCGCTCGCGGCCGCACGCCTGCAGCACGCCATCGACGCCTCCGGCGCGGGCGGCCTGCTCGGCGGGTTCGATATCGAGATCCGCCGCGGCGCGGGCGCCTACATCTGCGGCGAAGAGACGGCCATCTTCGAGTCGATCGAGGGGCGCCGGGGGGAGCCGCGCAACAAACCGCCGTTCCCCGTGCACGCCGGCCTCTTCGGCAAACCGACCCTCGTCAACAACGTCGAGACCCTGTCGAACGTGCCGCACATCATTCTCGACGGCGGTGAGGCGTTCGCGGCGATCGGCACCGCGCAGTCCACCGGCACCCGGATATTCTGTCTGTCCGGCACCGTCCGGTTTCCCGGCGTCTACGAAGCGCCGCTCGGCATCACGCTGCGGACACTCGTCGACATGGCGGGCGGGCTGCACGCGGGCCGGACGTTGCGCGCGGTGTTGCTGGGCGGCGCGGCCGGCACCTTTCTGCGGCCGGACGAGCTCGACCTCCCGCTCACGCACGAAGACACGCGCGCGGCCGGCACGACGCTCGGGTCCGGCGTCGTCATGGTGGTGGACGACACGGTGGATCCGCGCGAGCTCGTGCTCCGCATCGCGGCGTTTTTTCGCGACGAATCGTGCGGCCAGTGCGTGCCGTGCCGCGTGGGGACCGTGCGGCAGGAGGAGGCGCTCCATCGCATCGCGAAGACGCGCACGCGCGGCGGCTTGACGATGGAGATGGCGCTCCTTGACGAGGTCGGCGCCGCGATGAAGGACGCGTCGATCTGCGGTCTCGGGCAGACCGCATACGCGGCGATCGAATCCGCGATCAAACGGCTCCGGCTGTACGACGTGACTGGAATCAGATCGTGACCGCGCCGATGACGCTCATCCCGATCGGCCGTCCTCCCCGCGCGCCGGGACCGGCCGTCGCGCTCACCATCGACGGCCGCACGGTGAAGGTGGCGGAAGGCACGACGATCCTCTCGGCCTGCGCGGCCATCGGCGTCACGATTCCGACCTTGTGTTTTCTGGAAACGCTGAAGCCGGTCAACGTGTGCCGCCTCTGCGTCGTCGAGCTCGAGGGCGCGCGCGTCCTGGTGCCGAG
>JANOJK010001090.1:0-1972 GCA_031408165.1 Acidobacteriota bacterium
GCGCTACGGCCGCGAGGGCTGACGCACGAGCCCCGCGCCGCGATCGGCCAGGCCTGGCAGGCCGATCGGCAGCTTCCCCGTGATGGGCGCCTCGCCGGCGAGGGCCTTCACCGCCGATCGCTCCGCGCGATCGTAGTAGTCGTACGTCAGCAGCATCGCCGGCACCTCCGGCAGGAAGGTGGCGGTGTAAGGGTTGCCGAAGATCACCGTCACGAACGGCTTCCGGCTCTGCTCGGTCTGCCGCGCAATGCCGCGCAGCACGGCCTGCATGTTCGCGGGCAGGTCCATGCGCCCGCTGCCGGACGAGGCGCGGACGAACACGGACGCGATCACCGCGTCGTAGCGCGACGCCATCGCGCGGACCAGTTCCAGCTCGTTCGCGGTCGATCGTTCCGACAATTCCACGGACGTCACGTCGCGCCATCGGCGCTTCAGCTCCGGAATGAACGCGCGGCTCGGCGCCGCAATCCGCCAGCCGCCAGGGGTGTCGAGAATCGAGAGGTAGAGGACCTGCGCGTCCGGCGCGAGCTTCATAGGCACCTGGTTCCGCTCGTCCTTCACCAGCGTAATGGACCGCTGACTGACTTCGTCGGCAAGTGCCTGGTGCGCGCGCCCTCCGACGACGGTGGGCAGCGTGTCGAGGCTGACCGCTCGGACCCGGTTCAAGCCGGTGCGCGCCTTGGCGCGGAGAATCCGCCCGACCGACTTCTCGAGCTGTGCCATCGGGATCTCTCCCGACGCGACAGCCGCCTTGATCCCCGCAAACGCCGCCGCGTCATCGGGTGAATGCAGGACGATGTCGTTGCCGGCCTTGATCGCGCGGACAGCCGCCTCGCCTGGCTTGTAGAGCGCCGTGACGCCGGCCATCCCCATCGAATCCGTGTAGATGATCCCCTCGAAACCCATGTCCCGTCGCAGCACACCCGTGACGATCGGCTGGCTCAGCGTCGTCGGCGTATTCGGCGCGGGATCGAGCGCGGGCATCTCGATGTGCGCGGTCATCACTGCCCCCGCGCCGGCCGCGATGCCGGCCCTGAACGGCGGGAACTCCGTCCGGTCGAGCGACTCGCGCGGGTCCCTGATAATCGGCAGCCCGAGGTGCGAGTCCACATCGGTATCGCCGTGACCGGGAAAATGCTTCAGCGTGGCAATCATGCCGCCCGCCTGCAGACCGCGCACGTAGGCGCTGCCGAGGCGTCCCACCGCCGCCGGATCCTCGCCGTACGAGCGCGTGTTGATGACGGGATTGCGCGGGTTGTTGTTGACGTCCACCACGGGCGCGAAATTGACCTGCACGCCGATCGCGCGCGACTCGACGGCGGTGATGCGGCCGGCCTCATAGGCGAGCCGGTCGTCGCCCGCCGCGCCGAAGGCCATGTTGCGCGGGAACGCCGTCGCCCCCTCGATGCGGAAGCCCGCGCCGGTCTCGAAATCGGCGGAGTTCAGCAGCGGATACGGCGCGATCGCCTGGAGGCGGTTCAGCAGCGACGCCGCGGCGAAGGGCTGACCGAGCGTCACCGTGCCGTAGTGCGCGTCGAGCAGAACGTCCGGTGCTGCTTCCGTTCCCCCAAAGACGTGGAACCCGCCAATCCGATACTCGTGCACCGCTTTCACAAGCGCGTCGTACTGGCGCGAGTCGGTGCTCATGTACTCGGACGGGAAGGACGACACCAGAAGCTGCCCGACCTTGTCGTCGGCCGTCATCTTCTTGAGGGTCGCGGCGACCCAGCGCTCCCCTTCCCCGTCCAGCTTGCCGGCATCCGCGGGCGTCTGGGCCTGGAGGGCCGCGATGAGGGCTGCGGCAACGAGCGCGGCCGCCCCCGTCAGAATTGACCGGACTGTCATGGAGCGGATCGTATAGCAGCTTCTTCAGCCTGAAGGGGGAAGCTACAGAGGGTGAGGAAGCAGGGAAGCTAAAGGGGTGGGGCGGGCTGTAAGTCAGGTGGGCCTTCTCGAGGTCAGGTGGGCCTTC
>JANOJK010000988.1:0-3893 GCA_031408165.1 Acidobacteriota bacterium
GAACGCCGGCGCGCGGCAGGATCTGGACGCCGTGATCGAACACCTGCGCGCGCTCGAGGACGCGCGCAAGGACGGCGAGCTTTCGCTGCCGGGCGGCGACCGGGTGAACGTGACCAACCTCGCGAAGCTGTTCTGGCCGGACCTGAAGCTGACCAAAGGCGATCTGCTGCGCTACTACGTGGAAGCGTCTCCGTACATCCTGCCGTGCGTCGCGGATCGCCCGCTCGTGATGAAGCGGTTCCCGAACGGTGTCGGAGGAAAGGCCTTCTACCAGCAGCGCTCGCGCGAGGAGCGCCCGCCCGCGGGCGTGCGCATCCAGACGCTGGCCGACGACATGGATCCGATCGGCGAGCCGGACGCGAAGCGGCTCGTCGGCGGCTCCCTCACGACGCTTGTCTATATGACACAGATGGCCGCGATCTCGCAGGATCCGTGGTTCTCGCGCGTGCAGTCGCCGCTCGCCATGGACCACTGCGCGATCGATCTCGATCCGACCGACGGGGCGACGTTCGGCAGGGTCCTCGACGTCGCGCGATGGGTCCGCGACGAGCTGGTGTCGCTCGGCGTCCCCGGTTTCCCGAAGACGTCCGGCGCGAGCGGTCTGCACATCTACATCCCGCTGCCGCCGGACACCTCGTATGAATCCGGCCAGCTCTTCTGCCAGATTGTCGCGACCCTGGTCGCCGCGCGCCATCCGAAAGTCGCGACCATCGAGCGCACCGTGGCACGGCGCCCACGGGGCACCATCTACGTGGATTTCCTGCAGAACATCCTGGGGAAAACGCTCGCGACGGCCTACAGTGCGCGCGCCAGCAACTATGCCGGCGTGTCGACGCCCCTCTCGTGGAAGGAAGTGGACGGGCCGGTCAACTCGCGGGATTTCACGATCCGGACGGCGCCGGCGCGGTTCCGGCAGGTGGGAGACGTGTGGAGCGGTCTGCGGACGGCAGCGCCCGCAGACCTCGAAGCAGTGTTCGGCAAATACTCGAAGCGACTCTAGCTAGGGTCGGCCTTCCTCGTCCTCCTCCTCGTCCGCGTCCTCGTCTTCTTCGTCCAGGGTCTCCCCGGCCTCGAATTCTTCGCCTTCTTCGGCGACGCCGCGGATCTGTTCCGTCTCCGGGTCCGCCCCGGCGGCCGGCTCGTCGTTCAGGTCGCGACTGGTGTCTCTTGCCATGCAGCCTCCTGTCCGCCGAGCCAGCAAACAAGGTGCCGTATGATCCAACAGGATGGGCAAGAAATACGAAACACCTGAGCAGGCCGCCGCTGCGTTCGGCGTCGGCAGGCTGACACGTCACCTCTTTATCTGTCTCGGCCCCGATTGCATCGATTTAGAGAGCGGCGACGCCACGTGGCAATACATCAAGCGCCGGATGAAGGAGCTCAACATTGCGGGACCCGACGGGCCGTGCTATCGCACCAAGTGCCAGTGTCTGCGCATCTGCACCGGCGGCCCGATCTGCGTCGTCTATCCCGAGGGCGCCTGGTATCGAGGTGTGACACCCGAACACGCTGAGCGCATCATTCAGGAACACCTCATCGGCGGCCGGGTTCTGGAGGACTTGTGTTTTGCGAGAAACACGCTGGGCTGAAGCGAACGAGGATCGAGGAATGTCCAGCCATCTGGCCGACGCGCCAGAGGCATCCGGCGCCGGGATCGCGCGCTGACGCGCCATCTACTCACGACTCGCCGATGCGCAGTGGATCCGAGACAAAGAGGGCTGATGCCTGCCGCAATGCCGTGCGATCGGCGCGCGCGTCCTGGCGGACCAGGGCGACGACGCTGCGATCCCATTCGATCGCCCAGTTCACTTTCTCTGCACGGACGATGAACGGCCCGAGCTCCGTCTCCTGCCCTTCGGCCAGGCGGACCTGCTGCGTTCCACGCCGCGCATGCAGCTGCAAATCTGTGGGCGGCGTATCTGGCAGATGCATCAGATAAGCGCGCCACTGCTCCATGTTCTCGAAACGAGGATTCTGCGCGAACGAAGTGCTGTTGAATCGCCTGGCACGGCGGTTGAGCTCCTCGATGAACACCCGCTGTTCCACATTTCGATACGCAACGACGAGCGGCCGGCCTTCCGCAAGGCCATCGACCCTTCGCAGCGACGACGCCACGGTTTCAATCTGTGGATCGATCCAGATCACGTGTGCCTGTTGATCCCGGATTTGATGGGCAAGCCAGTAGTCGTCCGAGTGTGCCGTCCGGGGATCGTCCTCGATCTGCACGTCATCGTTCCCCGGCAGTCGCGGCCCGGTAAGCGCACCGAGACCCAGGAGCAGGTCGCTCCTTCGGACGAGACAAAGTGACAACGCGGCCATTGCATCGCGAAGTAGAACGATCTCGTCACCCGGCTCGAGCAGTTCTTCGAGGACCGCTCCGATCCTGAAACTGAAGGCCCGCCCTGGAGCTGTTTCGCCGAAGAAACGACGCAGGAGGCCACCCGATCGCGCGGGTCGCACCGAGACGATGCCGTTCGAGAGCTCGAATGCGGGTGTAGACCCGGCGAGGCCAGGATGATGATCTGGTGGGTGGAGCGTCGTGGCGCGCCCACTCCACACCTGCGAGTCGCCATGGCGGATCTTCTCGACCTGCACGCGGTAGTGGAACGTCGCCGAACCAGGCATCACCATCGGTGGGGGGGATTCTACTAAAGAGGCTAAAGCAGCGAAGAGATGTTCTGTAATGTCGCGGCTGAGCAGGCGGAGTGCGGTGCGGCACTTGCATCCGCGGGCCGCGGTTCTACGGGTGCACGGGGCGCCTGCACGATCGGCCGAGGCCGGCAATATGGTGAAGCGTGCTCTGGATGTTGCCCTCGGGTTCCTCCTTGTGTTCGCCGTCGTCGCTACGCCGGTTCGCGCCGACCCGATTGCGCTCTACAGCAACTTCGGGCCAAGCCTGTCCTTTCAGGACGATCTCCAGTCCGGTTGGACGATCAACGGTTTTCTCTCGCCCGCCATTGGGCAACAGTCAATCTCGCAATTGTTCACGCCCGCAGACACCTACACGTTCGCGCGTGTTCGAGTGCCGGTGAGCTTCCATTCGGGACCGAATTCTATCGATCTCTATCTGCAAGCGGACGACGACGGCTTGCCCGGCGCAGTCCTGGATGTGATGCATCTCTCGGCATTGCCAGTCGGGCCAAGGGTCGTCTCAGCTCAGTCTGTATCGCGCCCGACCCTGCGTGCGAACGAGGCCTACTGGCTGAGTGTCGTCGCCGGCGCGCCAGGGGTGGTGGCGGGTTGGCACTGGAACACTACAGGCGACGTCTTTGACGGACGGAATTTCGCGGTGACGCAGGGAGGCGGGCCCCAGGGGCCATGGGGGCTTGGACCGGGGGCGGAACGCCCACAGTTCAGAAGCGCCTTCCAAATCGACGGGGACCTGCAGCCGGCGCCGGTACCGGAGCCAGCGACGCTGCTGCTGGTGGGCGCCGGGGGAGCAGTCGCGTGCCTGAGGCGCCGCCGCCACCCGGGACTTCGCGGATCAACGTAGCGACGGAAGGGCGATCCGCGAGGTGCCGCGGCGACCTGGTGATTATCGACACGGTCGCTGCGGGCGGCCGCACCGCGCGCAGTGCGGCGCCGTGAACGATTCGATGATCGAGCCTTCGACCTCGGCATCGCCGTCCGGAGCCGTCGCAGCCTCAGCCCGCCAGGAGGGATTGGCGGCAGCGATGGTCCGCTGAAGGTCTGCGCGGTGGAGCGTTCGCCGCAGCCGAAGCAGACCACGCCGTCGAGACGGCCGTGCAGGTCGAGGACTCCGCGGCTGCCGGCGCGTTGGTGCAGACGGTCCACCTTCTGCGAAGGTGGTGCGCCCGGCAAGATTCGAACTTGCGACCTTTGGCTTCGGAGGCCAACGCTCTATCCAGCTGAGCTACGGGCGCGCGGGAGTT
>JANOJK010000998.1:0-6170 GCA_031408165.1 Acidobacteriota bacterium
GGAGTTCGCCGAGGCGCAGGCCCCGGGCGGGCGCGTCCGGCCTGTCCTGCCGCCGGGCGTCGACGAGATTCGCCTGAGCAGCAACGAGAATCCGCTGGGCCCCGGTAAGGTCGCGCTCGACGCGATCCTCGGGAAGTTTCCGGAGGCCGGCCGGTATCCGTTCAACAGCTCTCCGGCCGACGCGGATCTTGTCGCTGCGATCGCCGCGCAATACCGGGTCCAGCCGGAGAACGTCGTCCTCGGCGCCGGGTCGCAGGAGATCCTGAAGAGCGCGATGCGCGCCTGGGTGTCCCCCGCGCGCGGCTTGGTCACCGCGCTGCCGACCTTCGAGAACTGCACCGGCTTCGCGAAGCGGCACAACCTGCCGCTCACCGAGGTGCCGGTCGACGCCGCGCTCCGTCTCGACGTCGAGCCCATGATCGCCGCGGCGTCGAAAGGCGCCGGCCTCCTCTTCTTCAATAACCCGAACAACCCGACCGCGACCGTTCACGGCGCCAAGACCGTCACCGACATGGTCGAGCGGATTCGGAAGGCGTCGCCGGACACGGTGATCCTGATCGACGAGGCGTATCACGAGTACGTGACCGATTCCTCGTACGAAACCGCGATTCCCCTTGCGCTCTCGACACCCAACGTCGTCGTCGCGCGGACCTTCTCCAAGGCGTACGGGATGGCCGGCATGCGCATCGGCTATGCGATCGGCATGGCCGAGACCGTCAAGCCGCTGGCGAGGTTCAAGATGCCTAATAACGTCAGCGTCCTCGGCACCGCCGCGGCGATCGCCTCACTCGGCGATCCGAAGCACATCGAGGCCGAGCGCGCGCGCAACACCGACGTGCGCGCGTTCACCGTCAAGGCGCTGAATGAGATGGGCGCCAGGCCGGCCGACTCGCAGGGGAACTTCCTGTTCGTGGACATCGGCCGCCCGGCGAAGGACTTCCGCGACGCCTGCGCGAAATCCGGCGTGATGGTCGGGCGCGACTTTCCGCCGTTCGAGAGGACGCACTGCCGGATCTCCATCGGGACGCTGCAAGAGATGAGGAAGGCGACCGAGGTCTTCCGCGACGTGCTCAAGACCCCGACAACCACGGCCGCCGTGAAAGGCGGGAGGTAGGGCATGCTGACACGACGCACGTTCGTCCAGACCGTCGGCATCGGCGCGGCCGCGTGGGTCGGCGCGCGCGGACGCGAGAACAGTTTGTGGTCGGCCTTGGAGCCGACGCTCGAAGCCGTCGCCCCGGGCCTCATCTGCCTGTCGAGCAACGAGAATCCCGGCGGACCGGGGCCGACCGTGCTCGCCGGCATCACGGCCGCGTTCGGGCCGTCAGGCGCGAGGCCCGGGCGCTACGACGGCAGCAGCCGCGAGCTGATCGAGGCGATCGCGAAGAAGCACGGCGTCAAGCCCGGGAACGTCGTCCTCGGCTGCGGCTCGACGCAGATCCTGCGGTCCTGCACTCATCTCTTCACCGCGAAGGACAAGGCCCTGGTCGGCACGATCCCCACGTATGAGGAATGCGCCGGGTATGCCGAGATGATGGGAAGTCCCGTGCGGGCCGTCGCTCTCGACGCCGACTTCCGGATCGATCTCGGGAGGTTCGCCGACGCGGCAAAGGGCGCCGGCCTGGTGTTCTACTGCAACCCGAACAACCCGACGGCAACTTACGTCGGCGCCCGCGCCACGCGCGACTTCCTGGCTCGGGTCGCGAAGGACTCGCCCGACACCTATGTCCTGGTGGACGAGGCGTACTACGACTACGTCACCGACCCGGATCACGACACGCACATCCCCGTCGCGATCGACAATCCGCACGTCATCGTCGCGCGAACCTTCTCGAAGGCGTACGGCATGGCGGGGCTGCGGTTGGGATACGCCATCGGCCACGCGGAGACGATCAAGAAGATGGCGGAGTGGGACGCCGGCTCCGGCACGAGCTCGCTGAACGTGCTGGCGATGCGCGCCGGGATCGCGGCCATCCAGCAGGACGCGTCGTTCATCACGGCGGAGCGGGCCCGGAACAAGGAGGTCCGCGACTTCACCATGAAGTGGTTCGCGGATCGCGGCATGACGCAGACCGACTCGCAGGCCAACTTCATGTTCGTGGACATCGGGCGTCCCGTGAAAAGCTTCCGCGACGCCTGCAGGGCGAAGGGGGTCCTCGTCGCGCGCGACTTCCCGCCGTTCGAGAAGACGCACTGCCGCATCTCCTACGGCACGATGGACGAGATGAAGAAGGCCGTCGCCGTCTTCGGCGAGGTGCTTGCGAAGAAAGCCACGGCAGCCTAATCGCTGATCCCTGATCCCTGATCCCGAATCCTGAATCGCGAATCCTGAATCTGGAATCCTGAATCGGGAATCCTGAATCGGGAATCGCGAATCCTGAATCACGGATCCTGAATCGCGGAGCGATGAGGGAAGCGGCCGCGAGCGCGACGGAGTGACGGCGAGCGGCAGGGTTCGCGTCATCTCCACGGATTCCTTTCAGACGGGCCGCAGTATACACTCCGCCGCATGCGCCGCCGGACCCTCGCGCTCGCCGCCGCGATCCTCGCGCTGGCGCAGGCGCCGTCCTTCGCGCACGACATTCCAGCGTCGGTCGTCGTGCAGGCGTTCGTCAGGCCGAAGCAGGACCATTTGCGCCTGCTCATCCGCGTGCCGCTCGGCGCGATACGTGACGTGGAGTTTCCGCTGCGTGACGAGGGCCTCCTGGATCTGAGCCGCGTCGATCGCTCCCTGCGCGACGCCGCGATGCTGTGGCTCGCAAAAGACATCGCGGTATACGAAGGAGACGCGCTACTCGGTCCGCCCGTGCTCGTCGCGGTCCGCGCCTCGCTGCCCTCCGATCGCTCGTTCGCCACGTTCGACGGGGCGCTCGCCGCCACGGCGGGGCCGCCGCTCCCGCCCGACACGACGCTGTACTGGAACCAGGCGATGCTCGACGTGCTGTTCGAGTACCCGATCCAGTCGGACCGCTCGGCGTTCTCCATCCGTCCGTCGCTTGCGCGCCTCGGCGTCCGCGTCGTGACCGTCCTGCGCTATCAGCCCCCCGCCGGCGCCGAGCGGGCCTTCGAGCTCACGGGCGATCCAGGACTCGTGCGGCTGGATCCGCGGTGGCATCAGGCGGCCTGGCGCTTCGTCAGGCTCGGCTTTGCCCACATCCTCGACGGAACCGACCACCTGCTGTTCCTCTGCTGCCTCGTGATCCCGTTCCGCCGGGTTCGCGCGCTCGTCGTCATCGTCACCGCCTTCACGCTGGCCCACTCGATGACCCTCCTCGCGGCGGCCTCCGGGTTCGCGCCCGACGCGCTGTGGTTCTCGCCGCTCATCGAGACCCTGATCGCCGTCTCGATCCTCTATATGGCGCTCGAGAACATCGCGGGCATGACGAACGTCCAGCGGCGGTGGATCATCGCGTTCGCATTCGGGCTGGTCCACGGGTTCGGATTTTCGTTCGCCCTCCGCGACACCCTGCAGTTCGCCGGGTCGCACCTGCTCACGTCGTTGCTCGCGTTCAACGTGGGTGTCGAGCTCGGGCAGTTGTTCGTGCTGGCCCTCCTCATTCCGGCGCTCCACGTGCTCGTCCGCCTCGTCGTCGCCGAGCGCGTCGCGACGATCATCCTGTCGGCGCTCGTCGCGCACACCGCCTGGCACTGGACGGCGGAGCGCTGGGAGCAGCTGCGGCCGTTCGAACGCCCATCGATGAACCTGCTGCTGCTCGCTGGTGGGCTGCGCTGGCTGATCGCCGCCGTGGTCGTCGCTGGCCTGGTCTGGCTGATTACGCTCGTGACGCGGCGAAAGAACCGGGGCCCTGCGGTAAGCTGACCTCGGCCGAGATGCTGAACCTCATCCAGTTCAAGGCCAGCAAAGCTCCCTGACCGTCCGGTGCGGCGGTTGCCCGACGACACCCTCCTCGCCTTCGGCCCGGCCACGCCAGCGGTGCGGCTTTCCGCTCCACCAAAACAGCCCCGTGTCGCACTGATTTGGCGATTCGGCCCAATAGCGATGCGACCGGGGGTGTCCGATCTGACTGAAACGTGATCGGGCGCGGCACGGTCGTTGCGGACATCAGACCCGGTTGCGTGCAGTTGCCGGATTCCCGGCAGCGGGGCGGACGGTTCATGCACGGATCGACTTGAGGGGAAGATGGGCTGCTCTACGAGACTGGATGAGGTGACGGGGGAAGAGTACATGGATGTCACGGCCGACGGGCAGTCGCTGCTGCTCGATCCGCTGACGAACAAAGGCACGGCGTTTCCCCTCGCCGAACGCAAGTCGCTGCGCCTCGACGGGCTGTTGCCGCCCGCGGTGTCCACGATGGAACAGCAGCTCGATCGCGCCTACGACAACTTCCGGGCCAAGCAGACCAATCTCGAACGGTACATTCATCTGGCGAGCCTGCAGGATCGCAACGAGACGCTGTTCTACCGCCTCGTCCACGACCACATCGACGAGATGATGCCCATCGTCTACACGCCGGTCGTCGGCGAGGCGTGCCAGAAGTTTTCGCGCATCTACCGGCGCGCGCGGGGCCTGTACATTTCTTACGAGCAGCGCGACAGGATCGAGGAGATCCTCCGGAACCATCCGTGCACGCCGGCCGTGATCGTCGTCACCGACGGCGAGCGGATTCTCGGGCTCGGCGATCAGGGGGCCGGCGGGATGGGCATCCCGATCGGGAAGCTGGCGTTGTACACGGCGTGCGCGGGAGTGCCGCCCGATCTGACGCTGCCGATCATGCTCGACGCCGGCACCGACAACGAGGAGCGGCTGAACGATCCGCTCTACCTCGGCGCCAGGCACAAGAGAGTCCGGGGCGAGCCGTATCAGGCGTTCGTCGATCGATTCGTCGAGGCCGTGACGCGGGTGTATCCGGGAACCGTGCTGCAATGGGAGGATTTCCTCAAGGGCAATGCCATCACGCAGCTCGAGCGCTTTCGCGACCGCCTGTGCACGTTCAACGACGATATCCAGGGCACGGCGGCGATCGCCGTCGCCGGCATCTACGGGGCGATGAGAATCACCGGCAAATCGATTCTGGATCAGCGCGTCGTGCTCGGGGGCGCAGGCGCGTCGGCGCAGGGAATCGCCCATCTTCTCGTGGCCGCGCTCGAAGACGCTGGCCTGTCGCGCGCGGAGGCGCGCAAGCGGATCTGCATGGTGGACAGCCGAGGGCTGGTCACGAGCGATCGGCCGGCCCTGGAAGACTTCAAGGCGCTCTACGCGCTGGACCCTGGCGAGGTGGCCGGCTATCGATGCAGCGACCGATCGCGCATCACATTGGAGGAGACGATCCTCAACTTCAAGCCGTCGATCCTCCTCGGCGTCTCGGGCACGGGCGGCCTGTTCACGGCCCCGATCGTCACGGCCATGGCGGCGACCAACGAGCGCCCCATCGTGTTTCCGCTGTCCAATCCGACGAGCAAGAGCGAATGCACGGCGGAAGAGGCGATTCGATGGTCCGGTGGCCGGGCGATCGTCGCGTCGGGCAGCCCGTTCGCGCCTGTCACGTATGAAGGGCGCCAGTACCGGATCGGTCAGGGGAACAACGTCTACATCTTCCCGGGGGTCGGGCTCGGGCTCTGGGTCGGCCGGGTCCAACGCGTCACCGACGCGATGTTCCTCGACGCGGCGAAGACGCTGGCCGCGCAGGTGAGGGACACCGACCTGGCGCAAGGATCGGTGTACCCCGCGCTCACCCGCATCCGTGACTGCTCGCACGCCGTGGCGTGCGCGGTCATCCGCCGCGCGGTGGTTGAAGGCCATGCCGACGCGCGGATCCTGGTGAACCTCGAAGAGACCGTCGCGAGGGCGATGTGGTTCCCGGAGTACCGCCCGATCCGGTTCGATCGGCGCAACCGCGGCTCGGATTCGCCGCGCGCTGACACTCGGGAACTGGTCCACGGCGCCACCGCGAACACGGGCGTCACCTAGTAGCAGGTTGCTGAAAAGTGGACGACGCCACGCCGGCAATTCACGAAGACACAAAGTCACCAAGGCACAAAAGACCAACGCGGAGTCGTTCTGCTTCGTGCCTTGGTGCCTTGCTGAACTAGTCGTCTCGTAGTGTCACTCTTCAACAATCTGCCAGCCTAGAGACCCACGCCGCGACGGTCTTGAGGCGGTGGCCGGCAGATCGCCGACGGAGACAGGGCGGACGGCCGTCAGGTGAGCC
>JANOJK010001005.1:0-6754 GCA_031408165.1 Acidobacteriota bacterium
TCGACGATGAGGAGTTTTACAGGGTCCATCGTGTGCCTCGGATACCGTCTGTCGAGCAAGACGGGGGCCGTATCCGCACACCCTCGGAGGCACGAAAACCACGGAAGAAACGCACCGGAGGGACGGGGCCCGCTCCGGCGTGTTTCAGAGGCGAAACGCCGGATGTTTCAAATCTGGTGTTTCTTCATCAGCCGCCAAAGCGTGGTGCGGCTGACCTGCAGCTCCCGCGCGGTCGAGGACACCTCCCCATGGTTGCGGGTGAGGGTGGCGACGATCATCTCGCGCTCGGCACGCTCGCGGGCGGCCGCGACCGTCCCGTCCGCCGCCGTGCTCTGCGGGTCCGGCTGCCGGCCCGCGAACAGCTCCTCCGGCAGATCGTCGGCGTCGACGAGCGGGCCGCGCGCCACGGCCACGGCGCGCTGGATCACGTGTTCGAGCTGCCGCACGTTGCCCGGATAGTCGAATTCGAGGAGCGCGGCGCGCGCCTCGGCGGTCACCCCGGTGACGCCCGCCGGCGGGCCGACACGTCCGAGGAAGAACTCGAGCAGTTGCTCGACGTCGCCCGGCCGCTCGCGCAGCGGCGGCAGGTGGATGCGGTGCACGTTGAGGCGATAGAAGAGATCGCTCCGGAACGCGCCCGCGTCGACCGCCCCCTGGAGATCGGTGTTCGTGGCCGCCACGAACCGGACGTCGACCGCCCGCATGTCGTTCTCGCCGATGCGGCGAATCTCCCCGGCTTCGAGCGCGCGGAGCAGCTTGGCCTGCACGCCCGCCGCCATGGTCCCGATCTCGTCGAGGAAGAGCGTGCCGCCGTCCGCGTGCTCGATGAGGCCCGCGCGCGCCCCCGCCGCGCCCGTGAAGGCGCCGCGCGCGTGACCGAACAGCTCGTTCTCGAGGAGCGAATCGGTGAGCGCCGCGCAGTTGAGCGCGACAAACGGCTTACCGGCGCGGGGGCTGCTGGCATGCAGCGCGCGCGCGACGAGCTCCTTGCCGGTGCCGGTCTCCCCGGTCACGAGCACCGTCCCGGGCGCGGCGCCGGCGCGGCCGATCAGATCCTTGAGGCGGCGCATCGGTTCGCTGTCGCCGATGAGCGTGTCGGACGGCGCGCTGGCGCGGATCTGTTTCTGCAGCAGGTCCACCTGCCGGGCGAGCCCCCGCCGCTCGGCGGCGGATCGGACGCGCATGAGCAGCTCGTCGCGGAAGAACGGCTTCTGCACGAAGTCGACCGCGCCGCATTTCATCGCCTCCACCGCCGTGCCGACCGTCCCGAAGCCGGTCATCACGATGAACGCGGAGTCCACCCGCAGCGCCCGCAGCCGCTGCAGAACCTCGATGCCGGAGATGCCGGGCATGCGCATGTCCGACAGGATCACGTCGAAGACGTTGCCCTTGGCCGCCGTGACCCCCTCCTCGCCGGTGGCCGCGGTCTCCACGTTGAACCCCGCCCCCCGCAGCATGCGGGCCGTGCTGTCGCGAACGCCCTGGTCGTCGTCGATTACGAGGATGCGGGACACGAGGGCTAAGTGTATGTCAGACAGAGACCGATAAGATGGTCTGGACCAGCTGCGAAGGGCAGGTGCGAAGGACGAAATGGCAACAGCCAGATGCGAACTGTCCAGGGTGAGGACCCTCGCCGGCGTGGTCGGATTGCTGGCGCTGACGGCGTGCGCACCGGGGCCGGCGCGCGTGGCGCTGCCGTCCGGCCGGGCGAGGACCGCGACGCCCGAGACGCTCAGGGTGCAGGTGCGCGAAGGGACAGCGCTCGTCGTCCGGCAGATCGCTCTCGAGGAATACGTGGGGACGACGGCGCTGTCGGAGGTGCATCCGGAGAACAACGACGAAGGGATCGCCGAGCGCATGTTCGAAGTGCAGGCGGTCGTCGCGCGCACCTACGCGGTGTCGAATCGCGGCCGGCACGCGGGGCAGGGGTTCGACGTCTGCTCGACCACGCATTGCCAGTTGTACGATCCGGCGCGCCTGAAGACGTCGCGCTGGGCGGCGGTCGTCCGCTCCGCGGTGCGGCGGACGGCCGGCGAGCTCCTCTGGTTCGCCGACGAGCCCGCCAACGCCGTGTTCCACGCCGACTGCGGCGGCCACACGAGCAACGCCGCGGCCGTCTGGGGCGGCGTCGCGCCGGCGTATCTCTCTGGCGCGACGGACACGGGGCCCGCGGGGCATGCGCACGCCAGCTGGACGTTCGAGACGCGCACTGCCGCCCTGCGCGCGGCCCTCAACGCGGACCCGAGAACGGCGGTGGGGGCGACGCTGGATCGGATCGAGATTGCCGGCCGCGACCGGGCCGGCCGCGCCGAGCGGATCCTGCTCCGCGGGAGCCGCACCTTCCTGGTCCGCGGCGAGGTGTTCCGCGAGGTCGTCACGCGCGCGCTCGGCGCCAGGACGCTGCGCAGCACGCTCTTCACTATCAGGACGTCGCGCGCCGCCTCCGCTCACGCGACGGCGCCCCAGGACGTGGTGGTGTTTGCCGGCAAAGGCTTCGGCCACGGAGTGGGACTGTGCCAGGCGGGGGCGCTCGCCCGGCTGAAGGCGGGCGACTCACCAGACATCGTCCTGGAACACTACTTCCCTGGCACGGCGCTGCGAAAATAGCGTCCAGCCTCCAGCCTCCAGCCTCCAGCCTCCAGCCTCCAGCTTCCAGCTTCCGGCGCTGAGCAACAAGCCATTGCCGGCAGCTGGGAGCTGGGAGCTGGAAGCTGGGAGCTGGGAACTGGAAGCTGGAAGCTGGAAGCTGGGAGCTGTCTAAGACGTCATCGCGTAGACGACCACGTTGACCGCGAACTTCGTGTTGTCCTCGCGCTGGAAGCGCTTGTTCCGCCAGTCGTAGTCCCATTCGCAGCCGTAATCCTTGTTCGAATACAACACACCGACGCGCCCCCGGTGCTCCACCCCGCGCAGGTAGTCGTGGACGATGTCGTCCCCCCAGCCGTTCAGTTCGTGCGACGTGGTCGGGGGGCCGTCGGGAAACTGGAAAAAGCACCGGTAGATCGGGTGTGCCGCCGGAAGCTTGGAGAGCGTCGCCGGGCCCGGAAAGATTGTGCGCATCTCCTGCTCGAAGCTTTTCGCGTAGAGCGCGTTCACGTCGTGGTTGCAATCGTCCGAGAAGAGGAACCCGCCGTATTCGACGAACACCTTCAACTGGTCGCGCTCTTCGCGGCTGAACCGCACCAGCTTGTGTCCCGTCATGAACAGGAACGGAAACGAGAGCAGGTCCTTCGAATCCGCGGTGATGACGACCTCCTCCGGATAGACCGGGATGGTCGTGTACTCGACCAGGGAATTGAGGACGTTGGCGGCGACTTTGGGGTTATAGTCCCAGTCCCCGGAGTCGTAGCGGAGCCGGGCGAAGACGAACTCGGAGGCTTTCGGCCGGCCGATCTGAACGACCGGAAACGATTCCATCCATGTATCTTACCGCCCGTCCTATAATGAAAGGCACCAGGCCGGCGCGGCCACGGCGGTAAACGCCGGAGGCTTCCGCGGCGTATTCGATGTCAGCGACGTCACCAGCCCTCACCGTCTCCCGTGAAGCGGACCGGACCGCCGCCTCCGCCGTCAAGGCGATGCAGGCGGGCGGCGACCTGGAGCAGGCCCGGGAACGGTACTCGGAGCTCATCGCCCGGCACCAGCGGCGCGCGGCGCGCATCGCGTATCACTACCTGCGCGACTCGGCGGAAGCGGACGAGGCCGTGCAGGACGCGTTCGTGAAGGCCTACCAGCATCTCGCGTCGTTCCGCGAGGAGCTGCCCTTCGACGTGTGGTTCACGCGCATCCTGATCAACGGGTGCCTGGACCGAATCAAGGCGCGGACGCGCCGGGAGCGGTGGCTGCTCCCGATGTCGGGCACGCGGCTGAGCGTCGGCCAGGACGGCGCTCCCGACGAGCGCGAGATGACCGATCGCGTGGCGGCCGGCGGCCCGTCACCCGAACAGGCGCTGCTCGGACGCGAACGGCGGCGGCAGATTGCCACGGCGCTCGCGAAGCTGCCGGAGCGGCAGCGCTCGGTGTTCGTGCTGAGTCACGTGGAAGGACGGACGTCACGGGAGGTCAGCGCGTTGACGGGGCTCAACGAGTCCACGGTCCGCGTGCACCTGTTCCGCGCGATCCGCAAGTTGCGGGCGCTGCTGGCGAACGATGGCGTCGCCTCGCGACCGGGGGAACTGAAAGGAAAACGCCGTGTCACTTCTTGAACGCCTCGGACGAGGTCATCTCCCTGCGCGCCTGTGGCGTGGACATCTGGATGACCGGGAGTTCGCGCGGCTCTGGACCTCCGGGGCGGGCCATCCGCATCTGGACGACTGCGCCGCTTGCAGCGCGCAATTCGCCGCGTTCGACGGCTGGCTCCTCGGGATCGGCGACACGCTGCGCGCCGAAGCGGACGAGGCCTTCCCCGCCGAACGTCTGGCGGTGCAGCAGACCCAGATCGCGCGCCGGCTCGAGACACTCGAGCGCCCCGCGCGGGTCATCGTGTTCCCGAAGGCGGCGCGCGCCGTCATCAGCGGCCACTCGCACGTCCGCCGCTGGGTCACCGTCGCCGCCGCGGCAGGCCTGATCGCCGGCGTCGGGCTCGGGCAGGTCGTCCCGCTCCGCACCATCGTCCAGCAGCAGCAGACCGCCGCCCTGCCCTCGCACTTCACCGCCCCTGCCGCCGCCACCCGCGCGCAGGAGCTGACGCCCGCGTCCCCGGCGCTCAACAGCGACGACGATCTGCTGTCGGACGACTTCACCAACCCGCGGGTCAAGAACCTGAGCGCGCTCGACGACATGACGCCGCACGCGCGCGATTTCGTCACCCGCGCGAAGTAGTGGCCACCCAACCGCTGATCTTCCGCAAGGGCCTCGACATGAAGGAGGCCGTCGCGGGCGAGCTGGCCGCCGCGTATCACAGCGCCCTCGTCGACGAGGTCCGCGCCGCCGGCTACCGCCACGAGAAGGGGCGCCTGACCCTGCACCTCGCGCGGGAGTTCGGCTTCTGCTACGGCGTCGACCGCGCCGTCGACTACGCCTACCAGGCGGTCGCCCGGTTCCCCGGCCGCAACGTGTTCCTCACCGGCGAGATCATCCACAACCCGCACGTGAACGAACGTCTGCGCGCGAGCGGGATCCGCTTCCTCAGCGACCCCGCCGAGCGCGATCGCGCCCTGGGTCCGGAGGACGTGGTGATCCTTCCGGCGTTCGGGATCACGGTCGAGGAGATGGTCGACTTCTCGGCCCGCGGGTGCACGCTCGTGGACACGACCTGCGGATCCGTGCTCAACGTCTGGAAGAACGTGGTGCGCTACGCGCAGGACGGCTTCACCGCCGTCATCCACGGCAAGGTGCGGCACGAGGAAACGCGCGCCACGGCGTCGCAGGCGCTGAAGTATCCGAAGGGGCGCTACCTCGTCGTGCTGGATCGCGCGGAAGCGGCGATCGTCTGCGCCTACATCCGCCACGGCGGGGACCGCGACGCGTTCCTCGCGCGCTTCGCCGGCGCGGCGTCGCCGGGATTCGATCCCGACACCGACCTGACGCGCGTGGGGTGCGCGAACCAGACCACGATGCTGATGTCGGAGTCGCTCGAAATCGGCGAGATGGTAGGCGCCGCCATGCGCGACCGGTACGGCGACGAGGTGGCGACGCACTTCCGCGCGTTCGACACGATCTGCAGCGCGACGCAGGAGCGGCAGGATGCCGTCGAGGCGCTGCTCGACACCGAGCCGGTGGATCTGATGATCGTGGTTGGCGGCTACAACAGCAGCAACACCGTGAACCTGGCGCGGATCTGTGCCGCGCGCGTGCGGACGTTCCACATCTCGGAGCCGGGCTGCCTGCTGTCGGCGCGCCAGATTCGCCACCGCCCGGTGGGCTCGCCGTCCACGGTCAAAGCGGAGGAAGTCGTGACTGACGAGTGGCTGCCGGCGGCGGCGCGAAGGGTGGTCGGCCTCACCGCCGGCGCCTCGACGCCGAACAACATCGTCGGCCAGGTGATCGAAACGATCGAGCGCTTTGCTTCCGTGTGACGCCTTTAGGCTTTGGGCTTTGGGCTTTGGGCTTTGGGCTTTAGGGGAAAACGCTAGCGTTCGAGTCGCTCGAGCTTGGAGAGCTCGGTGGCGGCGAGGGTCAGCGTGATGCGGACGTTCTTGCCGTTCTGCCGGGCGAGGAAACGCTGGAGCTCGGAGCCGGGTTTGGCCACGACCGTCGCATCGGGGCCGAGGGAGAAATAGCCTTCCTCGGTTTCGTGCTCCGCCGAGCTGATGCGGGCGGTGATCGTGGTTTCGTCGCGATCGGCGGCGCGCCCGATGCTCAAGCCGAGCAGCAACGCCGCAAAGACCATCCAGCCGATCATCGCTCCTCGCACGGCCGCCCCCCGGGTTCCCTCCGGCGTCCATTCACCGGACGATCCACGAGAAGGCAATCGACGTGCCAGAACAAGGCTTTAAGAATCAGCCATTTACACAAACGGGGCGGCGCTCGTGGGCAGTGCGTTACCCACCGGCCGGTAAACAACCCCCGGCGGGGGGTCGTAATCAGCTCTGTAGTTTCTTCGGGGGAAAATCAACGCACAATGGCAAGTTATCTCGCGTATGTGGTCGCTCTCCTGCTGCTCGTCCCTGCAACCGGGCAGGCGGCCGGTGTGTGCGACGACGACAACAGCCTTTGGCAGAACGACCCGGCCGGTCCGCAGCGGAGCGGGACCCGCGGCAGCGGCCACGGAGACCAGAAGGGCGACAAGGACAAGCCGGGCGATCAGCGGTCC
>JANOJK010001025.1:0-1785 GCA_031408165.1 Acidobacteriota bacterium
CGCAGAGCCGTGGTCTCCACCGCCGTGGCCAGTGCCTGCTCCCCCGGATCTCGAACAGCTCACCCGCGCGGCCCTCGGCGCGGAATACGCGAATCTGCCCGACGCAGACACCGCGGAAGAGGAATTCCACTGGGAGGTCTATCCACCCGACGAAGCCGAGTACGAGGCATTTGTCGAGTACGCGCTGCGCCACGCGAGCGAGGCGCACCCGGGCGACGTTCGTTCCGCACCGTTCGCGGCGGGTCTGCAGGACGGGATCGACGTGCGCGCCACGATCCGGTTCTGGAGTGACGACGAGGTCTACGTGCGCGAGGAACAGCGCGCGCCCGTCAACTTCAGGAACGGCGTGATCGACTGGAGCTGCGAGACGGAGTCATCGCCCTTTCTGCAAGGCAAGGCGGGTGGCTGGAACGACCCGGACTCCGAGCGGATTGGCAGCGTCTCACGGGAGCTGCGGACACACATGGTGCTGTATGAAGAGGGTGAAGCACAGGTGACCCTGCGACATCGCGGATGGTCGATGATCACACTCGATCGCGCGACCTCGATGGCGCCGCCCCGCAGCGCCGAGAGCTTCTTCAACGTCGTGATAGAGCCATTGCTCTGGCTGCGGAAAGGGAGACCGGACAACGTCTACGCGTGGCTCGGGATCATGTTTCAGTTCTGCGCGGGTAAGCCCTTCGTGTATTACAGCCGCTATCGACCGGGCCCGCGCATCTGGACCCTGGCGCAGACCCATCGCGTCAAGCTGACGTGGCGTCCGCTTGGGAGCCTCTCGCACCAGTCCGTCGAACGCCACCGCACGTTCCGGCAGCTCTGGCTGGCGAAGAGCCAGTGGAAGCGCCTGCATGCGCGCCTGGCAGCCGCCAGGGGAGGCGGATGGGGAGGACTGCAGTGAAGGTCCGGCTGCATGTAGACTGACGGCCTGATCGACTCCACACGTAGCACGCCCTCGGGGGAGACACGCATGAAGAGAGCCTGGCTTTACCTCGTCATCGTCGCCGCCATCGTCACCCTTCTGCCGGTGGCGCGGGCACAGGAGAAACCTGCGCTGCGGCTCGTAATCGCTGGCCTGGTGCACGGGCACGTCAGCGGGTTTCTCCGCGCCGCCCAGGGACGCTCGGACGTGCAGATTGTCGGCATGTTCGAGCCGGACGCCGCGCTCCTGCGGAGCTACGGCGAGAGATACAACCTCCCCGAGGCCGGGCGCTCCACCGATCTGGCGACGCTCATCGATCGCGTCCGACCCGACGCGATTGCTGCCTTCACCAACACCCGCGACCACCCCGCCGTAGTCGAAGTGGCGGCGCGCAAGCATATCCACGTGATGATGGAGAAGCCGCTCGCCGTGAGCAATGCCGACGCGCAGCGAATCCGCACCGCGGCGGACGCCGGCGCGATCCAGGTGCTGGTCAATTACGAGACGACGTGGTACCCGAGCCACGGCGCGATGTGGACGCTGCTGAAGGAGCGCAAGGCCGCCGGCGACATCCGCAAGATGGTGGCCCTCGACGGCCACACTGGTCCAAAGGCCATCAACGTGCAGCCGGAGTTCCTGGACTGGCTGTCGGACCCGGTCAGGAATGGTGGCGGCGCGCTGTTCGATTTCGGCTGTTACGGCGCCAACCTGATGACCTGGATGATGGACAACCAGCGGCCGCTGGCGGTCACCGCGATTACGCAGCAGTTCCAGCCCGAGGTCTACCCGCGCGTGGACGACGAGGCGACGATTCTGCTGGAATACCCCAGGGCACAGGGCATCATCCAGGCGTCGTGGAACTGGCC